>JALZAJ010000030.1 GCA_030948465.1 Bacteroidota bacterium | reverse complement strand
TCCTTCAGCCGGTACCAATACCATTCTGCATAACTGTAGCCGCTGTTAGGAATTACCGGCGCATACGATGGCACTGCATAAATACCCCAGTGAATAAATATGCCAAACTTATCCTGGTGAAACCACGCAGGTATTTTTCTTTGATCAAGAGATTGCCAGTTGGGTTCATAATGTTGCTGGGCACTTGAAAAGAAATAAAGAAAAATAAATAATAAGGCTGTGGTAATTTTTTTCATATACAAATAATTATGGGTTGAAGATAAGTTATGCGGAAAATCATTTGGTTATTTTTAGTAATTGAATGGCGAATCGCTAACGCCAGTTCGCAGTGCTTTTTTGCGGTTCTAATTTCTCCTGTTTTAAAAGCAACCATTTTTTTTTTAAAAGTATCAGGTGTCTCACCCTGCTCAATAGTAACCCGCTTTATGCAATAGGGATCGCTTAAAACATCGTGTGAGCCTGATTCCATTGCAACAGCACATTTGTATCCCGCCTGCTTCATAATCGTCTTATAATTTTCAGGATAATGCCCGTAAGGATAAGCAAAGGAATCAACCGGTTGATTTAAAATTTTTTCAAGTTGCTTTTTGCTTTCCGTTATTTCATATTCCGCTGCTTCCGGTGAGCATTCATTAAGATGCGCATGCGACATTGAATGTGCGCCCACTTCATGGCCTGCATCAGCAAGATGCTTAACTTCTTCTCTTGTCATTATTTCCATTTTCGTTTTTCCTTTTCTTACATTCCATTCATTGTATCCGCCTAAAAATTGTATCGGTGCAAAAAAAACCGCTATCCATTTTTTTTGTTTGAGATGCGGTATCGCATGAAAAAGTAAATTCCCCGGGCAATCATCAAAAGTTATAATTATCAATTATAAGTTCGATTTAAAAACCCATCAATGGTCGCCGCTCAATTTTAAAACAAGCTATTCATTTTCAAATGATGTGTTGGCAAATCAATTTCCGTTAGTATATCATAAACTTTGTTTTGAAACTGCCCGTTCGCTAAAGCACGACCAGGTTGGCTTTTGCCGTTCCGGGTCGGCTGGTTCAGCGCCTTATACAGCAATGGTTTGGGGCGGCGATCAAACTCACGACTGGAGCAAACAATTTGGCTATCCTTCTTCCATCGTTGCTGGCATTTCGTAGGCCTGTCAGGATATGGAACATGGGCGCCGGAGATTTTATCAAGCATTACGTCTTTGGAATTATGGAAACGATGGGTTGAATTTGGTGCGTTTACATCCTTGATGCGTGATCATTTATGGGACAATAATCCCGGCGCTATAAAACTTTGGACGAATGATAGTACGATAGCTTTTTTTAAAAAGTATGCGATGCTACACAAAATGATTCAGCCTTATTTGTATTCTCTCGCAATAGAATCTTCAAAGTCCGGTGTACCTATCATACGTCACATGATGTTAGAATATCCTACCGATACCAGTACTTACAATTGCGAATACCAGTATATGTTGGGCAGCGAATTGATTATTGCGCCGGTTGTGGAAGAGCATGCAGATACAAAAGAAGTTTATCTTCCTGAGGGTGAATGGAAATATCTTTGGGATGATAAAATGTACCAGGGAAAACATTGGGTAACCGTAAAAGCGCCGGTAGATGAAATTCCTGTTTTTATAAAAAAGGGAAGTAATGTTCTTTAATAAATGTGATGATTATGATCACACCCGATGGTAACATTCTATTCAACATTTCTTTATGAATTTTTCAAATAGAATCAACTACATCTGCCTTGTTGCTGCAATCGGCGGGTTATTATTCGGCTTTGACACAGCGGTAATTTCCGAAGTCATTAGTTTAGTAAAAAACCAATTTCAATTAAGCACGGTTTCAGAAGGATGGCTGGGAAGCAGTGGCTTGCTGGGAGCATTATTGGTGTGTTTACAACCAGCCTTATCAGCGACAGGATCGGCCGTAAAAAAACGATCATCATTGATGAGCTAATGTTTTTTATTTTGCTTTTTAGTTTAATTAATCTTGTTCTTAGTTTGACCGTTGTAAAAAAGAAACGTCAGGAAAAACATAGGAAATATAGCCGGCACCGCTACAAACAAATAAAGATTATTATCAACAGAACAATTATCAAAAAACTAAAACCTATAAGAACACAGTCATGAAATCGCTGTTATAATAAGATTATTTTGTGCGTATAGAACTGGCAAACAAACTTCAAAAAGCCTGTACATTTATCTTTAATAAAAAATTGCTTGATATGAAACCAAAAATTCTTGTGATAGGCAGCGCCAATACTGATATGGTTATAAAAGCCGAACATCTGCCACAACCCGGCGAAACTATTCTCGGAGGCACTTTTTTTATGAACCCGGGTGGCAAAGGCGCTAACCAGGCTGTAGCCGCAGCAAGGCTAAATGGCTCTGTTATTTTTATCGGGAAAACAGGTAATGATATTTTTGGGCGGCAGTCTATTGAATTGTTTGAAGAAGAAGGCATCAATACAAAGTACATGGTGTCTGACCCAAAACATCCTTCGGGAGTAGCGCTTATTGCCGTTGACAAACATGGAGAGAATTGTATTGTTGTCGCTTCCGGCGCCAATGCCACTCTTGTTCCTGCAGACCTGCAAAAAGCGGAAGATGAAATTAAAAACGCGGCTATTGTATTAATGCAATTGGAAGTACCCGTTGAAACGGTTGAATGGGTAGCGGCTGTGGCTGCATCAAACAATGTAAGAGTAATGCTGAATCCTGCGCCAGCCTGTGCTTTGCCCGCTTCTTTGATGAAAAATATTTCCGTGATCACACCTAATAAAACGGAGGCTGAAATGCTCTCCGGCATAAAAGTTACTAATTTAGAAACCGCTATACAGGCAGGTAAAATTATAAAAGAGAAAGGCGTGGAAACGGTCATCATTACGCTCGGTATAAAGGGCGCACTCGTAATTAAAGATACCATTATTGAAATGATTCCGGCACGTGCGGTAGAAGCAGTTGATACAACAGCCGCAGGCGATGTGTTCAATGGAGCCCTTGCTGTATCTCTTTCTGAAGGTGTTGATATCTTAGATGCCGTAGCTTTCGCATGTCATGCTGCGGCTATATCCGTTACAAAAATGGGTGCGCAGTCATCGGCTCCTTACAGAAGTGAAGTACAAATTATACAGGAAAGTTTTGTAAAAAAGGAAACGCCGGTTATCAACAAATGATAACAGCAGTATAAGATGCCTGGTAATGTTCATTAATAGATTGAACCTGGCCTTCAATTTATGATGATAAATAACGGTTATAAGATTTATACAAATAAAACCTTGTTATATGAAAAAAGCATTCGTTTTTGGTTCCTTACTTTTTGCAATGCATTTTAGTTATGCCCAAAAAATAATCACCATTTCAAAAGATGTATTAAAAGATAAAATAAAAGGTGGCTGGGCCGGACAAACGATTGGTGTTACGTTTGGCGGGCCCTACGAATTCAAATTCCAGGGAACTTTTATAGGCGATTATCAACCGCTTGTTTGGAACGACAGTCTTGTAAAACACAACATGCTTTACAATGCGGGCCTCTATGATGACCTGTACATGGATTTGACATTTGTAGATGTATTTGAAAAGTATGGATTAAATGCGCCGCTCGATTCTTTTGCAAATGCGTATGCAAATGCAGGTTACATGCTGTGGCATGCAAACCAAAGCGGGCGGTATAATATTTTACATGGCATTAAGGCGCCGCAGAGTGGCGCATGGCAAAATAATCCACATGCCGATTGCATAGATTATCAAATTGAAAGTGATTTCTCCGGCCTGATGAGCCCGGCAATGCCAAATACGGCATCGGCGATAAGTGATAAGATTGGGCATATCATGAACTACGGAGATGGCTGGTATGGCGGCGTGTATGTGGGCGCTATGTATGCCATCGCTTTTACTACAAGCAATATTAATTATATAGTAAATGAAGGTTTAAAAACGATACCGGTGCAAAGTGAATTTTATCAATGCATTCATGATGTGATTAACTGGCATAAAAAATATCCAAACGACTGGAAGCAGACCTGGCTTGAGGTGCAGCGCAAGTGGGCTAATGATGTTGGTTGCCCTGATGGCGTATTCGCACCATTTAATATTGATGCAAAAGTAAACGCGGCTTATGTGGTAATGGGCTTGCTGTACGGCGGTGGAGATTTTACCAAATCTTTGGAAATAGCCACCCGTTGCGGCCAGGATGCTGATTGCAATCCTTCTACCGTTGGAGGTATTCTTGGCGCGGTGTTGGGCTATAATAAAATTCCTGAATATTGGAAAAGAGGTTTAAAAGAAGCTGAAGATATTGACTTCAAATACACTATCATGAGCTTACACGATGTGTATGAAATTGGGTACAAACATGCGCTTGAAAACATCAGGCAAAACGGTGGCAATGTAAATGACAAAGATGTAAGCATTAAAATGCAACTACCCATTGCCGTTAGATTCGAAAAAAGTTTTGACGGTCAATACCCGGTTGCCATTATTCCGGTAAACTGGAACACTGCAAAAGATGAAGTGAGTTTTGATTTTGATGGAACCGGCTTTGTGCTAAAGGGCGATGCTGCTGAATGGAACAGTGAATCAACTTATGTTTTCAATACCGAACTTTATCTCGATGGTAAATTAATTGACACACCAAAACTCCCCGTTAGCTATATCACCCGCAGTAATGAACTGGCATGGAAATACCAGTTGCCAAAAGGTAAACATTCCGTAAGGTTAAAGATTTTAAATCCTTCCGCAGAACATTCGGTGAGGGCTTCGCAGGCTATTATTTATTCTGATAAACCTGTGGATGGGCTACAGTTAAATATGAACGCTGCAAAAAATTAATTTGATCTATAAAAATAGTATGCCATAATGTTTATCATAGAAAATTATTCAACCGCCATTTTATTCTGCGTTATTACCATGCTATGCTGGGGCTCCTGGGCCAACACACAAAAGCTTGCTGCCACGAGCTGGCGGTTTGAGTTATTTTATTGGGATTATGTGCTGGGCATTTTATTAGTTTCGTTGCTGTTTGCATTTACGCTTGGCAGCAATGGCGCCGGTGGCAGGAGTTTTGTTGCAGATGTTTCGCAGGCGGATAGCGGCAGCATTGTATCTGCCATTCTTGGAGGTATCATTTTCAACGCTGCAAATATTTTATTGGTAGCTGCTATTGCAATCGCAGGCATGGCGGTTGCCTTTCCGGTGGGTATCGGCCTGGCATTGGTTATTGGCGTTATCGTTAATTATGTAGCCAATCCTGTGGGCAACCAACTTTTATTGTTTAGCGGCGTTGCCTTAATAGTTGTTGCGATTTTACTAAATGCAAATGCCTATAGAAAAATGCAGTCAGGAAATAAAAATCCTTCTACAAAAGGGTTGGCGCTTTCTATCGTTGCAGGTATAATGATGGGCTTTTTTTATAAGTATGTAGCAGCTTCTATGTTCCCCGATTTTAATATTCCAATAGTTGGAAAGGTAAGTCCTTACACCGCTGTAGTATTCTTTTCCATTGGCATTTTATTAAGCAATTTTTTATTTAACTCCCTGCTGATGCGAAGGCCGTTTTCGGGTACGCCTGTTAGTTATATTGATTATTTAAAGGGTGGGTTTAAAAATCACATCATCGGTATTCTTGGCGGCGCTATATGGTGCATAGGTATGTCGTTCAGCATTATCGCTTCGGGTAAAGCAGGCCCTGCCATCTCTTATGGGCTGGGACAAGGTGCAACAGTGGTAGCGGCTATCTGGGGCATTTTTATCTGGAAAGAATTTCGCAATGCGCCTAAAGGGACATCGCTTGTTTTAAATATTATGTTACTGCTTTATTTAACAGGGCTGGGTTTAATTATTGCGGCGAGGTAGTGTCTTGAACTATAATTTTATTATAACAATATAACAGCCACGCATGCGGATGGGCACAAAATACGGGGATGTCGCTGTAGTTGTTTAGTCAAATTCAATGCATTTGATTTTATTGCCTTCTTTTATTGTCAGTTCTTTCATGTCCCTAACACCGGCATAAACGTCAAGATGATGGTCTAATTTATTTAAAGAAATTAGTACTTCGGTTCCTACGCTTCCTGTGTTACCGGTTATCAAAACTTTCGTCATTTTAAATAATTTTATTCAGTGACGGTTTTGCTATTTAATTTTTTGCCTTAAATTATTTAGTCATACTGTTGGATAATTCATTATATAATTGTTCATCCAACTCTTCTAATTCAATAATGCCATTCAACTGGCTCGTTGAAACCCAGGGCAGCCATCCGCGATGAATTCCATAACCCCGCATAGGCGCAAGGCTCCAGTGCTCCTGCATCCAGCCGGGCCCGCGTTAATCGTATAATCTGTTTGGCAGCGCCATCATGCCTTTCGTGTTGTGCAATAGTAAGCGGACGACATCCAAATAATGCGAATCATTAGTAAGTTTAAATAAATGTGCAAATTCATCAACATCAAAAGACATGTAAGCATCTACCAATGAATGCCCTGTTGAGATCAATTGTAAACCTATGGCAGGCACACTTTTTTTCCAGTGTAATTTATTATTATCGGCATCTGTCGGCATGGGCACATTTCAAATATAAATCCATGTCTGTGCAAAATTTGCAGCCATCTGCGCACGTTTCAGCCATTTTTTTTCTCCTGTTGTTTCTAACAAAAACAAATACGCTTCTAATGATAGTGTGCCTGCTTCTTTGTCAATCACATCAGGATTGTCAATAGTGCCACCAACAAATTGCCCACCTTTTTGGCCATTGTTCCAAATAAATTCACCGGCTTTTATCGCTGCATTTTTATAAGTTGCATCGCCGGTAGCTTTGGTCATTAATATCAAAAGAGGAATAGCTGAAAAGCTTGATTGCGCCGAAGAATCAACAACCACGCCTGTTACAGGTTTCCAGCTACCTTTGATGGATCAAAAGAAATTATCGTATTCAATGAAGGAATATGCAAACATAAAAGCAAAAAAATACTCTCCCCAATGCTTAATGAGAAGTGAAAAAATGGCTGCAAATTATTTACACCATCATAAAGAATTCCCTGCATTGTTAAACATTGTTGCGGATGAAAGGAGTATCATCCCTGCATTGGCTGAAAAGGATTACTGGATCATGCATATATTGTATGGGTTATCAAAACAAGGTTTTAAGTTAAAATTAAAGGGTGGCACATCCTTATCAAAAGGATACAAGATTATTGAGCGTTTTCAGAAGATATTGATATTCACATAGCGCCACCGGCAGAATTTAACATCAATGAAAACCTGAACAATACGAAGCCGGCAAATATTGCAGCAACGAAGGGAGTCTACAACTGGTTAGCAACAAATATTAAAATTGATGGAATCGTTGCTGTAGAAAGAGATGAAGCTTTTGATGACCCTGATTATTACCGTTGCGGGGGTATCCGGTTATTAGGAAAAGATATTACCCTGTGCCCTGTATGCAAAAAGGGAAAGATGGAATTAGTAAAAACATTTATTTATCATCATGGCTGCCTGGTAGATGCGGCGCAGTTGCGTAACCGTGGCTCTCCAAAAATAAAAAGCAAAAAAGTTACCCATGAAAAAGCTAAATAATCTTATTAGTAATTTTTATAGTTCTAAAAACAAACTTTGTTTTTGGGTA
Source organism: Bacteroidota bacterium (assembly GCA_030948465.1). Classification (GTDB taxonomy): domain Bacteria; phylum Bacteroidota; class Bacteroidia; order Chitinophagales; family Chitinophagaceae; genus Ginsengibacter. The sequence goes on along the minus strand of JALZAJ010000030.1, from coordinate 240 downwards.
AGGGATAATATGCATAACCGGCAGCAAAGTATAAATCAACGCGGCAAAGGGCGGTCTTATATTTATTCAGTGGTCATCTCAAAACCGATAGAAAACACCTTACAAGTGTAGCGGTCTCTCTGCTGGCGGGTGTCGCTGAACATCGTATTGCAAAAAGCCCCGGTCTCTAATAGATCAGGGCTTTTTTATTTTCTTCAATCAGTTTTAAATTGGGGGGCTTTCTTCAATACGCATAATGTT
>JALZAJ010000446.1 GCA_030948465.1 Bacteroidota bacterium | reverse complement strand
CCTATAACCAATGCGTAAATGCCCTGCTCGTTAAAAAAGTTTTTGACAAAAAAACCAAGTATAGCTGCGGCTAATATCTGCGGTATCACGATAAAAAAATTGAAGACTCCCATATAAAATCCCATTTTATTTGCAGGCAAAGCTCCTGCAAGAATTGCATAAGGCATCGTAAGGGTCGATGACCAGGCAAGGCCAACACCTACCATAGGCAATAACAATAAATATTGCGATTTAATAAAGAAAAGAGAGATCAGGCAAATTCCGCCAATAATAAGACAGATCATGTGTGTGTATTTTCTGCCAATTTTTTTGGCAAGAGCCGGAAGCATAAACGCAGTAATTGCAGACACGCCATTGTAAACCATAAACATTACCCCAACCCAGTCGCCGGCATCCTGGAAAGTTTTGGAAGTGGTATCTGTAGTGCCGAATGTATTCTGAGCAATGCCTGCCGATGTATAAATCCACATAGCAAAGAAAGCCAGCCACGTAAAAAATTGCACAATTGCTAATTGCAGCATAGTTGGTGGCATGGTAAATATTCCGTTGGTTATTTCTGCGATGCCATTAAAAATTCCTTTTGTTCTCAGTTTCTCTTCTTCCCAGGCAGCCATGTTTTCCGGGGGAAATTCACTGGTCGTAAGTACGGTCCACAAAACAGAAGACAGAAATACAATAGCTCCAATATAAAATGAATATTTTACCGAATCGCCAACTACGCCTGGTGCGGCAGTATTACTAATGTGAAAAACATTGGTGAAAACGTATGGCAGCAGAGAGGCGATAACCGCGCCGAGGCCAATAAAGAATGTTTGGGTTGCAAAGCCGGTCGTTCTTTGCGAAGAAGGTAATTTATCGCCCACAAAAGCACGGAAAGGTTCCATTGAAATATTGATGGAAGCGTCCAGTATCCAAAGCAAAGTAGCCGCCATCCAAAGCATGGTTGATTGAGGCATCAGGAAAAGAGCAATTGCAGAAAATACTGCGCCGGTGAAAAAGAATGGTCTTCGGCGGCCCCATTTCGGATGCCATGTTCTGTCGCTCAGGTAACCAATTATGGGCTGAACCAATAACCCGGTAATAGGCGCTGCAATCCACAAAATTCCAATCTTATCTATTTCTGCTCCCAGTGTTTGAAAAATCCGGGACACGTTAGCATTTTGCAAGGCGAATCCAAACTGAATTCCAAAGAAACCAAAACTCATGTTTACTATTTGCCCGAAGGAAAGGCGTTGCCCGGGAAGCAAAACTTTTGGAGACATAACAATCGTTTAATAAAGATAGGTTTGTGTAAAAATTACACTTCGATAGAAATAGGATAGATAACCACTGTCGTATAAAAAACCTATTAAGAAATAGTAAAACCATCAGGAACTACAGCGCCCTTTTTCACAACCACTATCCCATCTTTTATCGTGTATAGCGAATGATCGGTGTCAGCGAGATGGCTGCCGCCGTCTATTCTAACGTTGTTGCCTATGCGACAATTTTTATCGATGATCGTATTTTTAATGTAGCAGTTATCCCCGATCCCAAGTTTGGGGAGGCCACGTTCCGCCGCGTAGGCCATTTCTTCTATTGTTTCATAAAAATCGCTGCCCATAAGATAACTGTCAAATACCTGAGATCCATGACCAATCCTGGTTCTTATACCTATTACACATCTTTCTATGCGGTCTGCCAGTAAGATGCAGCCATCCGCAGCCATGGTATGTTCCATTCTTGATCCGCTTATTTTGGCCGGGGGCAGCATCCGCGCCCTGCTGTACACCTTTTTTGAATTATCAAAAAAATTAAAGTCAGGAACATCTTTGGTTAAGGCAAGGTTCGCTTCAAAAAAAGAAGCAATATTTCCAATATCAGTCCAGTAACCATCATATTGATAACTAAACACCTTATGGCCTTGTATGGAATAAGGAATGATTTCTTTCCCAAAATCGGTCGCATCTTTATTTGCTTCCAGCAGCAGTTCAAAAAGAACATCTCTTTTAAAAAGATAAATCCCCATAGAGGCAAGGTAATTCCGGCCAAGGCCATGCATCACATCTCCCGTATCGCTGAGCCAATCGGGTAATTTATCAAACCCTGGTTTTTCGATAAAAGAGGTTATTTTTTGCTGATCGTCAGATTTTAGAATCCCAAATTCAGTGGCTTCTTTTTCTGTTACCGGAATGGTTGCAATGGTGATGTCCGCCCCATTTTTTTCATGCGTCCTGAACATATTTCCAAAATCCATTTGATAAAGCTGGTCACCAGACAAAATAAGCACATGCTCAAAATCATTGGTTTGAATGTGCCGCAACGACTGGCGAACGGCGTCTGCAGTTCCCTGAAACCATTTGGGATTATCCGGCGTTTGTTCAGCCGCCATAATATCAACAAAGCCGGTGCTGAATGCACTGAACTGGTAAGTATTTTTTATGTGCTTATTCAGTGACGCTGAATTATATTGCGTCAGCACAAACATCCGGTTTATATTGGAGTTAATACAATTGGATATCGGAATATCCACCAACCGGTACTTGCCTGCAATAGGTACTGCAGGTTTACTTCTGCTTGCTGTGAGAGGATAAAGGCGGGAACCTGCGCCACCTCCAAGAATTACTGCTACCAATGATTTGCTTATCCACATATTTTAAGAGTTTAGGGGTTGAAGATTTATAATTTCTGATTATCAATTATTGGTTATTGTTGAAGATTCAACTTTCTGTTTTCCCATCACAAATTATACAGATCAATATACATTTCCGCGCTTTTTTCCCAACTGTTATTTATCTGCATAATCTTTTTTCTTATTTCGTTTAGCCGTTCCTGTTGTTCGTACAATTGTACAGCCCTGTGCACCGAGTAACAGATATCGCCAACCGAAGCCTCATTAAAACATATTCCATAACCGCCCTCATCACCAAAGTCTTTGACGGTATCTTTTAATCCACCGGTGTTTCTCACAATAGGAATAGTTCCATAGCGAAGGGCATACATCTGGTTAAGGCCGCAGGGTTCCACCCGGCTTGGCATTAATAAATAATCGGCACCGGCATACATCTGGTGGCTCAATTTTTCGTTATAGCCGATTTGAGAATTATAGTATCCAAATAAATTATTGCGTAAATTTTCCAATTGCTGTTCTATATGAGGATCACCGCTTCCCAAAATTAAAAAATTCATTTTACCCTCCATATAATAAATCG
>JALZAJ010000413.1 GCA_030948465.1 Bacteroidota bacterium | reverse complement strand
CCACTGAATCTTTTTTCCTTTGCTTCTTCGATTAATTTGTCAAATAATAATTTCCCAATTCCCAATCCCCGTAACTCTTCATTTACCAGGAAATCTTCAAGATACATACGCTGTCCTTTCCAGGTTGAGTAGCGGATATAGTATAAAGCAAATCCTTCGACCCTTCCCTCAATTTCAGCTACAAATGCCCACCACACTGGCTTTTCGCCAAAACCGCTCTCAACAAAATGATCAAATGTTACCGTTATTTCTTTAGGCGCTTTCTCAAAGATGGCCAGTTCATGAACGAGCTCCATCATACGTTCACAATCTTCCATAACAGCTTTCCGGATCACTACTTCCATTGAATTATTTTATCAGGATGAATTACTTAAAGAATAATTTATGACAGCGCCTGTTCAAGATCAGTCAAAATATCTTCAATATTTTCAATACCAACACTCATTCTTATTAGCCCGTCGGTAATACCATATTTCTCACGCTTTTCTTTTGGCACGCCATAATGCGTCATCGATGCCGGATGACTTAATAAAGTATCGCACGTTCCTAATGAAACTGCCCGTACACACATCTGCAATTTATTTATAAAATTTATTCCCGCATGCAGCCCGTCTTTCATATCAAAGCTCAGCATGGCGCCGGGATGTTTCATTTGCTTTTGAGAAGTGACATAATCCGGATGGGATGAAAGACCGAGATAATTCACTTTTTTTACCGCAATATTATTGTTTAAAAAAGCGGCAACAAGCACTGCATTCTGGCAATGTTTTTCCATTCGCACCTCGAGTGTTTTCATTCCCTGCGAAAGAAGAAACGCATCAAAGGAATTACTGTTGCCGCCCAGGAGCCGGTGCACTTTCGTCATTCGGGTTTCCATATCCTCAATGTCTCTACCCGTTAACGCGCCACCTATGGCAGTTCCATGCCCGTTTAAAAATTTTGTCGTAGAATGAAAAACATAATCAACATTATATTTAAAAGGCTGTTGCAAATAAGGCGTTGCAAACGTGTTGTCAACTGCAACAATTAAATCATGTTCTTTTCCAAGCTGCGCGAGCAGTTCAATATCTACACATTGTATGGTTGGGTTTGCCGGCGTTTCCAGGTAAAGCATTTTTATTTTAGGATCGTTCTTAATGGCGTCTTCGGCTTTATTCAAATCTCTCAGGTCAACGATAATGGCTTCTATACCCAGCCCCGGAAGCACTTTTTCCATTAACTCCTGCGAGCCGCCGTATAACGAAAAATGAGATAAAATTTTGTCTCCTGATTTTAAGTTGCCCAGCATTAATGTAGTGAGGGCTGCCATGCCACTTGCGTGTAATATCGTTTTTAGCCGCAACGTTTCACCGTTGTTTTCGATTCCGAAACTTTCCAGCGCTGAAATTTTCTCTTCCACTTCAGCCATTGTGGGGTTTCCCCACCTGCTATAAATAAATCCCTGTTCATCCCCGTTGAACCGGCGCATGCCCTGTTCTGCGCTTTCAAATACATACGTGCTGCTGGCATAGATGGGCATGACGTGCGATTGATTTACATCACTGTTGGTTCCTGTATGTATTGCTACCGATGAAAATCCAGTTAGCTTCGTAGATTTGGGCATATTAAAAAAATATCTTTTACTAAAAAAATGTGTTTGTAAGTTTGGGCAAAAGTAGCAAAACATGAAGCAACTACTCCAGCAATATTCTTCTTATAATGTTTGGGCAAATAAATTAATAACTGAAAAAATTGCGCAGTTGTCGCCGGAAATTCAGGAAAAAGAAATGGGCAGCAGTTTTGGAAGCGTCTTTAAAACAGTGATCCATTTGATGGATGTGGAAAGCATTTGGTGGCAACGATTAAAACTGCAGGAACACGTGGAATGGCCGGGAAAAACCTTTACAGGCGGTTTTGAAAATTTGTCAAAAGAATTATTAGCGCTGTCCAATCAATGGAATGATTGGGTGATAGCGAACAATGAAATACAATTCACCCATGTATTTGGATATCAAAATTCCAAAAAAGAATTTTTTAAACAACCGGTTTATGAAATGCTTTTACATTTATTCAATCACCAAACATTTCATCGAGGCCAATTGGTAACTATGATGAGGCAAAATGGAATTGATAAAATTTCTGCTACCGATTTTATAGTTTATAGCAGAAGCAAAACGGGCAATACTGCTAAAGGAAAATAAAATGTGCCTTACTATTTTGGTTCAGGCAATACTTCATCGAGCTTATTGTCCTTAATAAATTTATCTTTGGCTTCAGTGAATTCGGTGTGCAATGAGGATGCTATCGTAAGCGCCTCGTCGGCTTTCGAATGAATTTCAGGTAATTGTTTTTCGAGAAGCCTGTTCCCAAGATTGATGTTTTCGGCTTCGAGCTGCGCTACTTTTTTCAACAGTGAGGTCTGGCTATTGACTACATCGTCCAACTCGCGAAGAATTTTTTCCATTAAATGAAGTTTCTCTGTCTTATCCATGATCGTAATGTTTTGATTTATAAAACGATCATTCAAAAACCATTCCTCAATTTTAGTAGCGTGCCTTCCATAACATATTCCACCGGACACATAGCGATAATTGTCCCCCACCGCTTTTGTGCATTTCTCATTTTAGCTTAGGTTTGTAAAAACTTAAAAATAATTCATGTCAATAGAAATAAAAGTTCCTTCAGTAGGTGAAAGTATTAATGAAGTAACGCTCACAAAATGGATAAAACATGACGGCGATTGGGTAGACCGGGATGAAGTAATTGCTGAATTAGAAAGTGAAAAAGCCACTTTTGAAATTAATGCGGAGCAACAGGGAATTTTACACACAATAGCAAAGGAAAACGATACGCTGAACATCGGGGATGTTGCTTGTACTATTGATGATAAAGCTGAAAAGCCTGCTGCTGTTACGGCAGATAAAAAAGACCAAAAAGCCACAGGTTCGAAAATTTCGTCCGCAGATGTAAAGGAATCCGCTCCAAAAAAAGAACCTGTTTCAGAGGATAAAAAAGAAAAAGAAAAGGAGCCTTCAAGGGAACCGAAGGCAACACCGGTGGCGGCGGCAATTTTAGCAGATAAAAAAATTGATGTAAAAAAGGTAACGCCAACCGGATCGAACGGAAAAATTATGAAGCATGATGTGATGGACGCTCTTATACACCCGGGAAGAACGCCGGGAAAGGAATTGTTTAGCAGGGAAAACAGGGCAGAAAAAATGAGTAATCTGCGAAAGACGATCAGCCGGCGGCTGGTGGAGGCGAAAAATACAACTGCGATGCTTACCACTTTTAATGAAGTGGATATGAGCGCCATTATGGAGCTGAGGACAAAATATAAAGAGGTGTTCAAAAAACATCATGAGGTGAACCTTGGTTTCATGAGCTTTTTCACAAAGGCTTGTTGCTTTGCTTTGCAGGAGTGGCCTGCGGTAAATGCGGGCATAGATGGTGATGCTATTATTTATCATGATTATTGTGATATTTCCATTGCGGTTTCATCGCCCAAAGGTCTTGTAGTGCCCGTAATAAGAAATGCCGAAAGCCTGAGCATGGCAGAAATTGAGAAAGAAGTAGTTCAACTTGCGACAAAGGCAAAAGAAAGTAAACTCACCATCGAAGAAATGACGGGGGGAACTTTTACTATAACCAATGGTGGAATATTTGGTTCTTTAATGAGCACACCCATTATCAATATCCCTCAGAGCGCCATCCTGGGCATGCATAATATTATTGAACGGCCTGTTGCTGTAAAAGGGCAGGTAGTTATAAAGCCCATGATGTATGTAGCCGTAAGTTATGATCACAGGATAATCGATGGCCGTGAATCTGTAAGTTTCCTCGTACGCATGAAAGAAATGCTCGAGAATCCGGAACAACTTCTATTTGGAAAAGATCCTGTTAAGGCCCTTCTTGAAATATAGTATTCGGGCTGAAAAAATAATTTTATTAATGGATACTCCGGATGATGAATTTTCTAAACCTTCTGCGTTAAAATACGCTCATCGATATTTGCAATTCGCGGACTCTTTGCTATCTGAATATAGTGGACCTGAACCCTTTCATCTGTATCTGCAAAAATATTTTTCGGCGAATAAAAAACATGGCTCAAAAGACAGGAGGTATATAACTTCTTTGTGCTATAATTATCTTCGTTTAGGCTGCGGCGTTAGTCGTAATACAACTTTACAGGATAAGCTTTTACTGGGTATTTTTTTATTTGAAACAAAAAGTTCCGGGGTGCTGAATGAGATAAAGCCCGAATGGAATGAAAAGATCGAACTTGACTTAAAAGATAAGATTAAGGTTTCAGAAAATATTTTTGATCTCAAAAAGGTCTTTCCTTTCAATAGTCATCTCAGCGCTAAAATTGACTATGAAGAATTTGGGCTTTCTTTTTTAAAACAACCCAAACTATTTGTAAGACTAAGGCC
>JALZAJ010000396.1 GCA_030948465.1 Bacteroidota bacterium | reverse complement strand
TTGAATCAATTGAAAAAAATCTTATTAAAATCCAGGAAATGCATATTCCAATTTCGGAAACGTATAGACAAATATTTTACGATCATATTAATTATTCAGCAAAATGAAGATCACTTGATTTTTCATTCTCTCAATCCTAAATCTGTCGGTAAACCATCAAGGCTTTTCAGATTTTTTTCAAGAACATATTCGTGAAGGCCTTCTGTTCCTTTTTTTGCCGCCCATTCAAAATGAATGTCTCGCTCACCGGCGTAATTAAACAATGGAACGCCAAAGCCGCAGGATGTTTGAACCAGGTCAATATCGGCAACAATGATTTGCCTGGTGCTTGGATATAATTTAAAATTAGCGGCATACATTTCCCAGTCCGCCGTGCCCGGCAACACGGCAAATCCTTTTCCATACAACCTGAGAATAGTTGGCGATCCTTCAAAAGAACAAAACATGATCGTAATGCGGCCATTCTCCAGCGTATGCGCAGAAGTCTCGTTGCCACTGCTGATGAGATCCATATAGGCGACTTTATTTTGAGATAGAACTTTAAAACAATCAAGTCCTTTCGGTGAAAGATTAATTCGTCCGTTTGCACTTAAGGGAGCAGTTGCCACGAAAAATATGTGTTGTCCTTTTATAAATTCTGTGTGTACTGGTGTTATGATGTTGTGGAGTTTGCCCATTTTTTATTTTTGAATAATAAAGTTAAGAAGGAAAATTGTATGCTTTTTAGTCCGTTCGACGGCAGTCCGTTCGCTCAATTAACCAGGAGGCTGATAAATGATTTAGCCATTAATCAACGCTGTGAGCCTGATTCTTTTAAAAAAAATAAATGGCCGCACCTAAATCCACCGAATACAAAATATCGTTATTATGTCCGACACCTCTGTAAAGCCACTTTTTAAAACAATTTTTAAAAGCCGGGCTTATGAAAAAATATCTATTAGCATCAATCTTAGTCAGTTCAAGCTTTTTGTCTTTTTGTCAAAAAGAGTCAAACAATAATCTCATACGCGATTCTTTACCCGCAATTAAAATTAAAACTGAGCCGCGTTTCTACCTGAGTATTCATGGTGGTTATGCGTTTTCCCTTGGCAGCACCTTCAAATTTTACCCTGATAATGTGTCTTCAATTTCGGTCAAGGAACTTGATAATACGCCGCCGGTAAAGCAAGTGGTTTATAAGGAAGATTCGAAAGGCCTGGGAGATGGGTTCCGGGCTGGGATTGGGTTTTCGTACATTATAAATGATTTTATTAATGCGGGTATCGACATCGATTATTTTAAAAGCAGTATCAGCAAAACGAGAGATTCCTCATTTTACAGCACCCAGGCTATGAATGGAAATATAAATGAAGTAAACTATAATGAACAATATAAAATATCGTATCAAACTTCTTTATTATCATTTGCTCCAAACATTACATTCAAGGCCATAGCAAGGCCAAAATTTTTTATTTATAACAAGCTGGGAGCAATCATTATTTTCCGGCCATCAAGTATTCAGCGTGAAAATGTGGATGGACAATACCGGCTGGGATGGCAGGGATTTTACCGTGATTCTTCGGCCACTGTACAAAGAAAATATGATTGGGGTATAAGAAATCCGGCTTTTGGTTTTATGGGTGGCATCGGAGGCCAGGCAAAGGTTACAGAAAAGATCAGGGTTTTCGCAGAGCTGCAATTCACCCATGTAATATTCAAAGTAAAAAACAGGTTGCTTACTGATTTTAAGATGGATGGCAAAGAGATGCTCGGCACATTGAGTCAAAGTGAAAAGGAAATCATTTTTAAAAGAAGCTTCTCGGTAGCTACCGCCGATACAAATCCCAATATGCCTTCTATTGCCATTTACCAAAAATTTCCAATTACGTATGCAGGCTTGCAAGCGGGCATTATATATCGTTTTTAAAAAAGAAAATACCGTTCAATAAATTTAGAATATTTGACCCTTAATTTTAGAACTATGGAATCAGAATACCGGGAAGAAAGAAGAAAACTGAAAACCAGGTTTGCAATTTTATATCTAAGCTCGATCATCGTGCTTTCAATTGTATTTGCTGTATTATGGATGAACAGGCCGCCGGTTAGCAATACCATTTCAAATGAAGCTCCTGCAGAAGACGATGAAACTATTACTCTATTAAACATGGATAAGTCTTTGCACGCAGGTTTAAAAAATCTTGATGAGCTCGATATGAATTATTCAAAATTGCTTACCGAATCAGCCAATGCGGCATCCCTGGACAGCCTGAAAAATTTAATTCAAGCGTCGCAACTTACTTTTAGTCACCTGCTGGATAGCATGTATAATAAAAAAAGTTCGTTTAAAAATCCGGAAAATGCTGAGAGATCCGATTCGCTGATCTCCAACTTTATAGCCGCACTGAATTATAGAAAATCAAACAGCTCATTGCGTATGGCGTTAGGAAATGATAAAAATTCACAAGGCGGTTCTTTTGCAGTTCTTCAGTTAAAAGCAACTATTGAAAACAAGGAAGACTCCATAAAAGATCTCAGGGAGCAATTAAAAGTTCAAAAACAATATGTCAAAAATCCTTTACCCGCTGAGCAAAATAACCAATCTAATCAGGAAATTGAATCACTTCAATCAAATATAAAAACCCTGAAGGATAGCCTTGAAAATTTGATGGCGCTTTACAATTCGGCAATTAAAGACAACAGAAGTTTGACAAGCCAGCTCAAGGTGAAATCAACGGCCACCAAACAGGATGCCGCCGCGATGAGCGATAAAATAAATGCGCTTAATGAAAAGATAAGCGATATGAACGGAGAACTTGCATTGGCAAAAATTGATTGCAATCTTACCAGAGCTAATGGTAAAGACATCATTTATAATTCCAGGCAACGCAAAGACCTGTTGCAGGAATCTCTTACCTCTTTAAAAAATTTATCTGCATCTGATAACCCGGTCATACAAAGAAAAGTGAAAGAGAAAATGCAGCTTTTACAAAGCATTGCTGCTACTGTAAGAGACTGATAAATTTAAAAATATTTTGCCGGGATTCAGGCCTCACACTTCAAAATCGCAACACTAACATCAAGGCATAGCTGCATTTTCAATCTTAGATGAATCGGGCAGATCGTGCAGCCCCAACCAACTCTTTTTAAAACCAAAAGAGGCATCAAATTGATGCCCTTTCAGTTAGCTATTTTTTGATTATTGCTTTATAAATTTCTCTGTATCTCCTTTTTCAGTTTTAATAAAATACATTCCATTTGGCAAAGTGTTTACAAAAATATCCTGCTTTATTTGTGTAACCAGTTCTTTCTTAATAACCCTGCCCTGGTTGTCAATAATATAAAGCTGGCTGTTTAAAAGTGAATTATCGCCAAGATCAATCGTAATCTTTCCCCTGGTAACCGAAGGATAAATAGTTATTGGCTTAACGATACCATCAAATTTTACATTTCTTATAAAACTATATTTAATTGTACCGTCATAATCGGTTTGTTTTAGCCGGTAAAAATTGTCCCCTGTTATAACAGAAAAATCATTGTATGTATAGCTGATTTCACGTGAAGAATTTCCTGCGCCTTTAATAAATGCAATTTTTTGCCAACCGGTAGTTCCGTTTATTGACCTCTCCACCTCAAACCCATTATTGTTATGTTCCGATGCCGTCTTCCATTCGAGCTTTACTTTATTGCCGGCTTTTTGCACTGAAAAATAACTAAGGTCGATCGGCAAAATGACGCAGGGCCCGGTTAAAGGAGCACCCGGTGCAATCCAGTTAGAAGTAGCTCCTGTCAAAGCAAAATTGAATAATATTCCATCCTGGCCATTAACTGAATTATCGGTCAACGTGGTAATTCCTGTATTTGTGCCACCTGCAGTTCCCTGGTTGAAATTATAATAAGCAATAAGGTTAGGTTCATTGCCCATGAGCGAACAATTAGCATCAGCCGCGATCTCCGCAGGAGTTCTCACTACACTCCAAAATCTTACTTCATCAATGGAACCTGCAAAGAAATTAGACGCGGAGCCGGTATAAAGCGCGCCAATAAATCCTTCGGTCTCCATATAAGCGGGAGCCGTTCCTGAAGCTACCGCAACGCCATTTTTGTAAAGTATAATAACGCCGGTGGTATTATCGAATGTTACTGCTATGTGATACCACGTGTTGATGGCCAATGGTGTGGGATCCTGCACGTTATTATACGTTGGGTTATGGCCGGCTGTTAATTGTCCGTTTACAACATATAATGCTGTCTGGCTGCCAGAAAGAATATTATGAAAGGCGCCATCAACTGCGGGAATATTTATCCAGGCTTCTTTAGTGTATGAATTTTGAACAATGAAAGGAAGATCTACATAATCGTCTATTCCGTCAAAATTGAGCGTTTCACCGGATTGGGCGTTAGAGGCATGGAAAGAAAAAGAAGAAAGTAGAAAAATAGCTGTGGCAAAAAATAATTTAAATAAACGGTGTTTAAATAAATTTTTAGCAGGTAATAAATTTTTCATGTGATTGTTTTTTTGAGGTGATGGTTGATAAAGTTTATACTAAATGAAGCTCTTAAACAAAAAGTGTTGGCAAAGAATGTGCCGGGCCGGCAGGGATATCTTTCACGCAAAAATAATATAATTATTTTACGAATCGCACGCTTTCTCTTTGTAAACTATTTTGAATCAACAAGGTATAGGCGCCTTTAGGCAATTGCTGTACATCCGCGGAGAATAACATGTTGGCTTGTGCCGGGCGCTTTTCTTTTCTTAAAATTTTTCCTGCCGAATTTAAAATGCTAAAGGTTAGCGGTTCCGAACCATCTGAATTTACGTTAATAAAAATTCGATCTTTTGCCGGATCCGGAAAGATTTTCCCTATATACAATCCGTTGTCTTTAAATAACACAGAAATAATTTTAGAGCTTTTTGTTTGATTATCTATTTCTGTAGCAGAAATCCTGAAATAATTAACATCGCCTAATGGATGTTCATCATAAAATTGATAATAATTATTTCCCCTTTGCTGAGAAGCAGTTACTGCTCCTATTTTATAAAAATCTTTTGCATTAGCGCTTCGTTCTACAGTAAAAGATTTTATGCCCTGCAGGGAGGCAATCGTCCAGGATAATTTAACGGATTTGTTTTCTTTCACGGCATTAAAATCAACAAAACTTACCGGCAAGGTATTCAAAAGAACATTTTTGTTTATTACTTCCTGCTCCAGCACCGTGTGTCCTGCGGGATTAAGATGAATACCATCTCCCAGGGAATAAATAGGCAATATATTCAATGAAGGTAATTGTACCACATCGGTAAAAAAATCAATTCCATATTGCCCAAACGTACTTAAAATAGTATCCCGCAAGTCTTTCAGCTTTTGCCTCTCTGCCGGACTAAATGTATTGCGGGGCTGTGTGGTGGTAATATAGCATTGAATACCAGCGGCATTTGCAGAATCTTTAATGGTTTGCAGGCAAAATAGGATCTCCTGGATGGTTTGCCAGTCGAAATTATTGGAAGGATAATTCACAATAATTACATCGGGCTTTGGAATAAGATTTACAGCATTAGTAATATTATACCGGCTGTCAGGTAAATTTCTTCCGCCCGGAGGCACATAGCTTGATGGCATTCCGGTATATGGGTCAGTGCTTACCTGGGCAATATTGAACAGGGTATCAATTAACCCAAGGTTTTTGTAATATACGCTTAACTTAAAAGTCCATGCACTGTCGCGGGGATATAAAGGATTATGCGGAGGGTTGGGATCTCTAAAGTAACCCCATGCAGTTGATGATCCCATTACACAAATTCTTTTGTAGGGTTGTGCATCTGTTGTAGAATGAAAAATGAAAACAATCAGCAGGAAAAAAAGCGATTTTAAAACTTTTTTCATTTGTATAAATTTTTAGAGTTTTACAGAAAGCAAATAAAATGCTTTTTAGATTAAATCAGCGTCACAAAATTAATCGACATTTTTTTAACCGGTGATAATTCTTAATGCGGCGCTGAAAAATTTACCCAAACCAAGACCACTGCAACCGGTAATAGGTAACAGAGACCATCTCAAATATTCATGATGCTGGTTCCTCATCAAAAGATCAAAAATCAATAAACCATTTTTCCTTTTATTAACCACACTCCGGGCTTATTGTATGCACTTGTTGAAGTTAAGGCAACTATGGTGTTATCTTTTAAAACAGTAATACTGTTCCACAATCCTGTAAAATCAGAAGATATTTTAAAGGGCACAGAAGCATTAGTAAAATTTTGGCCTTCGGCATCGCCAACGGTTACCACCA
>JALZAJ010000393.1 GCA_030948465.1 Bacteroidota bacterium | reverse complement strand
ATCTTTAAATAAAAAAAAAGAGTGTCAGGAGGAGAATTCACCTTTGTTAATGATGCATTTCCAACGGGATGTGGAAGAGAAAGCTTTCACCGCAGGAGGTGGTAATTTCGTTGCGCCTGCCCAGCGCCTTGTTGATTTTGCGGAAGATAAAATATCATCAACGCTTCCAAAATGTTCCTACATTCCGGGCCTAACGCCATTTGATCTTAAAAATGTTTTACCTCCATTTATTACGCAGTCTTTAAAAACGGCAATCAAATCATTTTCAAAAAAAATGCCGGCACGATATGGCAACAGCGGTTATTATACAAATGACGCCGTTGTGGTTGCCACAGAAAGCCGCACCTCCTCTCCGGTACGAATACCCCGTGATGAAAAACTGCTTCATCATCCGCAATTAAAAAACTTATTTCCTTGTGGAGAGGGCGCAGGATATGCCGGAGGTATTGTAAGCGCTGCTATGGATGGCGAAAGGGTTGCAAAGGCGATCGCTGCAAAATCTTAATGCCTTTTATATAAATTCCCGGTGAGCAGCAGCTTCCCGCGACTTTTAAATCCCTTCTCTCAATTATTGGTTTATTTTAGCCTGCGAAATTTTATAAAACCTAGATCATCATGAACATATTAGAATTACAAAATCTTAAGAAATATTATGCTACGCAAAAAGCCGTGGATGATATAAGTTTTTCGATTCCAGCGGGAAGTATTTTTGGATTATTAGGCCCAAACGGGGCAGGTAAAACAACCCTACTGCGTATGATTACCGGCATTTTTTATCCCGATAGCGGAACAATTTTATTTGAAGGAAAAAAGTTTGACCCCATAAAAGATATTCCCAAAATTGGCTATATGCCTGAAGAAAGAGGCTTATATAAGAAAATGAAAATTGGCGAGCAGGCTCTATACCTTGCCATGCTGAAAGGATTGAGCAGGCAGCATGCGATGAAAAAAATAAAAGAGTGGTTTGTAAAATTTGAGATGGAAAGTTGGTGGAATAAGAAAGTCGATGACCTCAGTAAAGGAATGAGCCAGAAGCTCCAGTTTGTTACAACCGTTTTGCATGAGCCTCAACTGCTCATACTTGACGAGCCATTTAGCGGACTTGACCCGGTGAATAGTAACCTGATAAAAGACGAAATATTTAAGCTGGCACAAGGGGGAACTACCATAATTTTCAGCACGCACCGTATGGAACAGGTGGAGGAAATATGTGATGAAATTATTTTGGTAAATAAGGGAAAAAAAATTCTCGATGGAAGTGTAAAACAAATAAAACAAGATTGCAAGGAAAACATATTCAGAGTTGGTTTTGAAGAAGTGCCTGAACCTTTTGAAAGCAATATATTTGATATTGTAAGTTCAAAAAATAATTTTTTAAACGTAAAAATTAATGAAGGACACAACCCGGCGGCGGTGCTGAAAGAATTCTTGAATCACAGTGCCAGCATTGTTTCCTTCAATGAAATACTGCCATCCCTTAACGATATTTTTATTAAGAAAGTAGAGGACACCAAAATGGCAAGGCAGTTTGAAAAGGTCTGAAAAGTGCCTCAACATTTATTTCGAATATTTAACGAATCAACACGTAACATGAACAAGATCTGGCTGGTTATAAAAAGAGAATATTTAACACGGGTAAGAAATAGAACGTTTATACTCTCGACCATTTTACTTCCTTTATTTTTTATCGGGTTTATTTTTGCATCTACCTGGTTTTCTATGAAGAGTGTGGAAAAGCAGAGAATAGCTGTGGTAGATGAGAATGGGATATTTAAAAATAGTTTCCAGAGCGATAAGGTGATCACTTATGAATTTCCGTCTGATGTAACCAGTAATAATTTTAAGGAGAAGGGATATACTGCTTATCTTAATATCCCTAAAAATTATAGCTCTCCGCAGGATTCAATTTCACTGGTTTCTGACAGGCAATTGGGTATAGACGGTGAAGCAAAAGTGAAGGAACAAATAAATAATGCGATTCGCAATAAAGCATTTCTTCAACATAACATTGATAAAAAAATACTGGATTCTATAAATGGCATCGATGAGGAAAGTTTATATAAATTCAGCCCCGTGATAAAACAGGGTGATAAAACCGCCCAGTCTAATTCAGGACTTTCCTACGGTATCGGGTTTGGAAGTGGCATATTAATTTATATGACCTTATTCATTTATGGAGCTGCCGTAATGCGTGGAGTAATGGAAGAAAAAATGAACAGGATAGCGGAAGTGATAATTAGTTCAGTAAAGCCTTTTCAATTGATGATGGGTAAAATTTTAGGGATTGCAGCGGTAGGGCTTACTCAACTGTTGATCTGGATCGTACTAATTGTGGGTTTATCAACAATCGCCACTTCAGTTATATCTCATGATGCCCTTCTTCAGGCGCAGCACATGAATACGTCAATGGGGCCAGGCGCTAATTCTACTGCAGTCAATTTTTTAACGACTAAAAATACTATTCTTAGTGCAAACTGGGGATTGATAATACCCTGTTTTCTTTTTTATTTTATTGGAGGTTATCTTTTTTACGCTTCCTTGTTTGCTGCAGTTGGAAGCGTTGTAAACGAAGATCCTCAGGAAGCCCAATCTTTAATGTTGCCGATAACCATGCCCATCATTTTATCTTTTATAATTATGACCACGGCCGCAGGCAAGCCGGATGCACCTATTTCAGTGTGGGGAAGCATGATACCTTTTTCATCGCCCATTGTAATGATGGCCCGCATCCCTTCAGGCAGTGTACCTGCGTGGCAAATTGCCGTGTCTATGGTTTCCCTTATTGCAGGCTTTTTCCTAACAACCATGCTGGCAGCAAAAATTTATAGAACAGGCATATTACTTTATGGAAAAAAAGTGACGTTCAAAGAAATGGGGAAATGGCTGTTTAGAAAATCATAAAGCGGAGGTAGTGGTGGTTGTATTCTTTGTATTCCCTGAACCGAAAATGGATCTGTTAATTTCGTGCTTAAGGTATTTTAAAATAATTCCTATAACTAAGATTGTGCTTATTATAACCAGACTGCCAAAAAAACCTATTAACCCATATAATACGGCGGATTTCTTTTGTACTGAATAGGGCGGCTCCGGCTTATCCAATATCTTAATAAGGGGAGTGGCTTTTTGTAATTTGTAAGCGGCATTTTGCTGGTTAGCTACTGACTGTGCATATTGTTGCCTGATCATTTGTTTATCGGCAATTAAATTTTCCGTGGGTACTCTGTATTCCAGTTTGCTGGTATTTGTAAATAATGTTCGTTTATCGATGGCAATTAACCGTTGATCTTTTGAATTCATTACCATTCTAAGAGAATCCACTTTACTGGTTGCAAACTGATAATCGCGGCTGGCTTTTTCTCTTTTTAATTCAATATAGAATTGAGAGATCTTACTAATAAATCCATAGCTGATTATTCTCACCAGTTGCGGACT
>JALZAJ010000381.1 GCA_030948465.1 Bacteroidota bacterium | reverse complement strand
AGAAAATGATTTTGTAAAAAGTAATATCAATAACAGCACGGGTTTTGCCATGCGCATAGATAAGGCGTCGTACAGCAACATTCGCCGGTTTATAAATCAAGGCAGCAAGGTGCCGCCCGATGCAGTGCGGGTGGATGAGATGCTGAACTATTTTAATTTTGGTTATAAGGAACCGGCGGATGATCAGGTTTTCAGCATAGAATCGCAATTAGGCGCTTGCCCGTGGAATAAAAATAACCGCTTGCTTTTTTTAAATATTTCCGGTAAGAAATTAAATCTCGATAAAGTACCTCCATCCAACTTTGTATTTTTAATTGATGTTTCCGGAAGTATGGACTTACCAAACCGGCTTCCTCTTTTAAAAGAATCTTTCCAGTTGCTGGTAAAAAATCTCCGCGTTAAGGATACCGTTTCCATTGTTGTTTATGGCGGCACAGTGGGCATTTGGCTGCCTCCAACAAGCGGCGGCGAAAAAGAAAAAATTACCAAAGCGATTGAAGAACTCACCGCAAGTGGCGATACTCCCGGAGAAGCTGCTATTCGCACTGCTTATAAGCTGGCAGAAAACACATTTATAAAGGGTGGGAATAATCGCATCATACTGGCCACCGACGGAGATTTTAATGTAGGTCAATCCACTGAAAAGGAATTGGAAGAGTTGATTACAAAAGAACGCCAGAGCGGGGTTTATCTTACCTGCCTTGGCGTGGGAATGGGTAATTATAAAGATTCAAAAATAGAAGTGCTTGCTAAAAAAGGCAATGGCAATTTTGCTTACATTGATGATGCAAGAGAAGCTGAAAAAATATTGGTAACTGAATTCACGCAAACTTTATATTCTATCGCCAACGACGTTTATCTAACGCTCCAATTTAATCCCGGGCTGGTAAAAGAATATCGACTGATAGGATATGACAACAAAAAAAATGTGCTTTCGCAACAGGGAGATGAACTGGAAGGCGGTGAGATAGGAGCGGGGACAGCCAACACAGCCGTGTTTGAAATAATACGGGCGGCACCCGGTGATACCATTCCAGATGCGTATAGAACTGTTGCCAATATTACGTTGCATTATAAATTGCCCCATGACACCACAGGGAAAACGATGAAATATAATTGCCCGGATAATTATGTTTCATTCAACAATCTTTCAAAAAATCTTCAATTCGCATCGGCTGTTTGCATGTTTGGCTTAAAACTGCGTGAGTCTAAATATTTTCCCGCTGATATTGATTGGGACGCAATAAAAAAAATCGCCGTTCAATCTTGTATGAAGGGCGATTATCTTCAAAATGAATTTATAACGCTTCTTGATAAAACAGATGCTATTTATTATGAAAAAAAGAGACGAAAAAAAAGTAAGTAAATAAAAAGAAATGCCGGTAAGTTCGCTTACGCAAAAGTCTCCCGTATCTTTTCCCAGAATGTTTTATCATTCTTATCAGGCTTAGGCTGAAAGTTATCGCTCTGATGCATTTTCTCCAGGGTTTCTCTTTCTTCTGCTGATACATTCTGCGGAGTCCACACATTTACATGAATGAGCTGGTCGCCTTTTTCATGAGAGTTTATTGAGGGAAATCCTTTGCCTTTTAAACGGAATATTTTTCCGCTTTGAGTACCGGGCGGGATTTTAATTTTTGCCCTTCCATCAATGGTTGGAACTTCTGATTGTGTACCAAAAACAGCGTCCGGGAAAGAAATATAAAGGTCAAAAGCAACATTTAGCCCTTCCCGGTGTAATTGCGGATGCGGTTCTTCTTCTATTAAAATTATAAGATCGCCGGGCCCTCCGCCACGCTCACCCATATTGCCTTTGCCACTCATGCTTAATTGCATACCATCCTGGACGCCTGCCGGTATATCAAGATTTACGGTTTCTTCTCCATAGACTCTTCCTTCTCCTTTGCAACCCGTGCACTTGCTGGTAATTACTGAACCCTCTCCATTACAGGTGGGGCAAGTATTTACGGTTTGCATTTGCCCTAAAAAAGTATTTTGAACTCTTCTTACCTGGCCGTTACCTCCGCAAGTACTGCAGGTTTGCATGCTGCCTTTATCTTTAGCCCCCGATCCTCCGCATGTGTTACAGGTTATATATTTTTTTACCTTGATGGTCTTTGATGCTCCCTTGGCTATCTCTTCATAGTTCACTTTTATTTTTACCCGGAGATTACTTCCTCTTACACCGCGGCTTCTTCCGGAACGGCCACTGCTTCTGCCTCCGCTGAAGAAACTTCCAAAAACATCTTCACCGAAAATATCGCCAAACTGGCTGAAGATATCCTCCATGTTCATATCATGCCCTGAGAATCCGCCGCCTCGACCGCCACTGAATGCACTGTGACCAAACCGGTCATATTTTGCTCTTTTATCAGGATCACTGAGAATTTCATAAGCCTCCGCTGCTTCCTTAAATTTTTCCTCAGCAGTATGATCTCCGGGGTTTCTATCCGGATGGTATTGCATCGCCACTTTGCGATAGGCCTTTTTAATTTCATCTGCCGTTACAGATTTGTTAACCCCTAAAATTTCGTAATAATCTCTTTTTGATGCCATTGAACTTACCATACTGTTTTTCTATGAATTGCGATAATTAACCTATTCTACTTATGAACTGCCCGCAATTACCAGGTCATTACAATTATTTATTAAAAATTATTTGCCAACAATCACTTTGGCAAACCGGATTAATTTATCATTTAAATAGTAGCCCTTCTCAATTTCATCCACCACTTTACCCTTTAACTTTTTATCATCTACAGGAATTTCAGTTATTGCCTCATGCTTCTCTACATCAAAGTCAGTGTTAATGCTTTCCATAGGTTTTAGGCCTTTTGAGTTGAGCGTTTTTCTTAATTTATTAAAAACAAGCTGAACACCGTCCTTTATTTGATCCGGATCGGAAGTTTCCTGCATTTGTTTTTCAGCCCTGTCACAATCATCAAGCACCTGCAATAACGAAGTGATCACTTCTTTACCAGCAGTTTGTATCAGTTCGATGCGTTCCCTGGCATTCCTTCTTTTAAAATTATCAAATTCAGCAAGGAGACGCATGTACTTATCCCGTTGTTCTTCAAGTTCACTTCTCAGCTTTGCATTTTCCTCGGAGCGAATACCTGGCTCAAAAACTTCCTGTTCGCCATTTTCCCCTGAAGCATTTTCATCCATCTGCAAATCTTCCGCCTCTATAGGAGCATTCTCATTCGTTTCGTAAATGTCTTTTTCAGTATTATCCATATTATATTTTTGGCTGCAAAGGTAGCAATGTCAAACTTTTTGCCAAGAACAAATTAATGGACAAAATGACACAGAGCTCATTTTATAAATTAAATTGGAAAATTTTGTACGCTTCATTGGAAAGGAGTTTTAAAAAATTTTTTTTAAAATCTTTTAGGGCTGAAGGCAGCTATATCCATTTCAGAATTGGTTTTATTAATAAGACCGGTTACTATCTTTCCTGTACCTGCCGCTTCAGAAACGCCAAGCATGGCATGGCCGCCGGCAACGATAACATTTTCATAACCAGTTGCTCTTCCTATATAAGGCAATCCGTCCGGGGTTACCGGGCGAAGGCCGGTCCATACTTTATCTTTTGCAGGCAAATCAATTTTTAATCCGGGATAAAAACTCTTTACGGAATCGTAAATCCCCTTCATGCGATTAATTAATACCTTACTGTTGATCCCGCTAAATTCCATGGTGCCGCCGATTCTTAACTTATGTTTCCACGGAGTAACGGCGCATCTTCCATCCACTAAGATAGCCGGATACCGAATATTTTTTTCAATAAAATCGTACGTATGGCTATATCCTTTTCCCGGCTGCATTAATAATTTAATTCCCAGCATTTTCGCTACCTCAGGAAGCCAACTGCCTGAACTTAGAACCATGCTATCTGAAGTGAAATCTCCCTTATTGGTAATAACTCCGGTAGCTTTAGTCCCTTTTGTTGCGAAGCCGGTAACCATTGTATGCAACTGAAAGGTGACGCCATTTTCCTGCAGGTAGTTTTTCATCGCCACCATAAACTTTCCCGGATCAATATGGGCGTCATTTTTAAACAATACAGCGCCTGCTGCGTTTAATTCAACATCCGGCTCAAGTTGTTGTAGCTGAGCACTATTCAATCTTTCCACTGAAAGCCCCAGCGCTTCTGCTTTATCAGCTAATAAAAATTCATCATCCAGGGCTTGCCGGCTGCGGCACATCATCAGGCAACCGATTTCTTCCATGTCGAATACATCGCCGATATCATCTTTTATTTCATTCATAAGGCGCCTGCTCAATTGCAGAAGTTCGCTTAGAGGCGGCATGTTTTTTTCGGCGACTTTTTGCGTACTGTTTTTGTAAAACTCAAATGCCCACCGGAGGAACGGCAGATTTAACCGCGGCTTAATGTAGAAAGGACTTTTATTATTGAACAGGTATTTCAATCCTTCTGAAATAATTCCCGGAGAAGCCAGTGGAACAAAGTGACTGGGAGATAAAAAACCCATGTTGCCAAAAGAACATCCGTCCGTAATTTCACCTTTGTCTATTACCGTGGAATGATACCCGCTTTTTAAAAGGTAGTAAGCGGTGCAAAGACCGGTAATTCCACCTCCAATTATGATTACATCTTCTTTTTTTGAAAAAAAAGGGAACGTTGCTGAACTCATGTATGAGAGGGTTTCTAAACTCAATAAATTAAAATAGTAACCGTAAAAATAATTAATTAAAGAACTGAGAAAATATAGAGGGAAGATATAATACTAATTTTTAGACAGAACTATTTTGAAGCGCTCTTTTACATTTACAATAAAGTAAGTGAAAGTATCAGGGCTACGAATATTCAACAGAAGCGCAGCTAAACTCTTTAAATTCATAACCGACGGGATACAAACCTCCAAACGTTTGGGTTTATGGAACAGCCAGTAATTCTCCAAGGACAAGGCTTTATAGAATGGGAATTGCTAAAAATCTTAAAGAAATTTTAGAAAACTTTGAAATCTTTGGATTGTGCGGCGATGCATGGGAAGAATTTAAAAAAGAGACAGAATACTAAAGACGGTTATCTTAATTTTTATTATTTTAGTGATCGTCGATTTATGGAAACATACGGTAAAATATTATTGATTGCGATGCCTGTTTTTTTGCTGCTTGTGCTGTTTGAAAAATGGTATGGGTGGCGAAAAGGAAAAGATACCGTAAGGCACATGGATATGATATCCAGCCTGAGCTCGGGAGTTACGAATGTTACAAAAGATGTACTGGGCCTTAGTTTGGTAATGATAAGCTATGAATGGCTCGTTAATAAAATTGCGATCGTTCACCTGGCGCCCGGAATATTAGTTTACCTGGTCGCATTTATAGCATTGGATTTCGCGGGCTATTGGGTACACCGCATTTCGCATCACTATAATCTTTTTTGGAACAATCATATTATCCACCATAGCAGTGAAGAATTTAATCTCGCCTGTGCGTTAAGACAAAGCATATCTTCTATTGTAAAAATCTTTGCCGTATTTCTTATACCTGCTGCGTTACTTGGTGTGCCGGCGCAAGTGATTGCTATTATTGCTCCTGTTCAGTTGTTTGCCCAGTTCTGGTATCATACGCAGCATATAAATAAAATGGGCTGGCTTGAAAAAGTTATGGTAACACCATCGCATCACAGAGTTCATCATGCAATAAATCCTGTTTATCTTGATAGAAATTTTGCCCAGATCTTTATAGTTTGGGATAAACTTTTTGGAACATTCCAGCAGGAGGTGCCGGATGTAATTCCTGTGTATGGCATCACGCGACCGGTGAGAACATGGAACCCTGTAAAAATAAATTTTCTGCATTTATGGCTTTTAATAAAAGATGCCTGGAATGCAAAAAAATGGAAAGATAAATTGCGCATTTGGTTTATGCCGCTTGGCTGGCGTCCCGCAGATGTTGTTGAGAAATATCCTGTTTACAAAATTGAAGATGTGTACCATTTTGAAAAATTTGATCCAAAATATTCTTCATTCTTACTGGCCTGGTGCTGGTTTCAACTTATAGTGCTTCTTTTTTTTACCAGCTACCTTTTTGCAAATATTGCCACGATAGCCATGCCGGCAATATTTGTTTACGGGTTATATATTTTCCTTAGCGTGTATGCCTTTACGGAATTAATGGATAGAAACCGATATGCACTTTTTTGGGAAAGTATAAAAAATATGCTCGGCTGCTTTATCATTTATAAAACGGGCGATTGGTTTCATGCAAGCAATTACATTTCCGGGGTAAGCTATATCCTCACCGGATGGTTTTTGATATCGACTTTTATTACGGCATGGTTTACGCTATTTGATTTTAAGATAGAAAACAATTTCAATATTGCCTCAGAATCATAAGATATTTTATGAGCGATGTTACACGTAAAATCATCAACCTAAACCACCTGGTTCTTCAACAAATCTTCAAAAACATCCCGCTTACGTATGAGCGTTGCTTTCCCATCTTTTACAAATACTTCTGCCGGCTTCAGCCTTGAATTAAAGTTGGAAGACATTTCAAAGCCATACGCGCCGGCATTATAAAATACAAGAAGGTCGCCTTCTTTAATTTCGTTTATTTTTCTGTCCCAGGCAAAAGTATCGGTCTCGCAAATGTTCCCCACCACGGTGTATATACGCTCCGGACCTTTGTCATTCGATATATTCTCGATATGATGATAGGATTCATAAAACATCGGGCGAATTAAATGATTGAATCCGCTGTTGACACCCGCAAATACCGTGGCAGGCGTTTGTTTTACCACATTCGCCTTTACAACAAAATAACCGGCTTCACTCACCAGATATTTCCCGGGCTCAAACCATATTTGAATTTTCTTTCCCTGTTCTTTCTCAAAATTTTTAAAGGCGGAGGCAACTTTTTGCGCCAGCAATTCGATGTCTGTTTCAATATCTCCTTCTTTGTAAGGAACCTTAAAACCGCTTCCAAGATCAATAAAATTTATATTCGGGAAATGCTCAGCCATTCCAAACATCACATCGAGGCCTTGCAGAAATACATTTACATCTTTTATTTCGCTCCCGGTATGCATGTGAATTCCCGTAACATTAAGCCCGGTGCTTTTTACAACCCGTTCAATGTGGCGCATCTGGTGAATGCTTATTCCAAATTTGCTATCAATATGCCCCGTAGAAATTTTGAAATTTCCTCCGGCCATAATGTGAGGATTTAATCGCAAACAAACCGGATAGCTGCCTCCGAATTTGTGGCCAAATTGTTCCAGTATAGAAATATTATCAATGTTGATAATTACTCCCAGGTCTTTGGCTTCAATTATTTCGGCAAGATCTACACAGTTAGGCGTGTATAAAATATCGTCACTGGTAAAACCAGCCATCAGCCCAAGC
>JALZAJ010000328.1 GCA_030948465.1 Bacteroidota bacterium | reverse complement strand
ATAATTTTCTAAAATAGATTTGATCGTTGGAAAAGTATTGGAAAGATATTTTGTAAGATCTTCTTTTTTGGCCCAGACTATTTCAGTAATGTCTTCTTCCGACTGTGGCACGGGTTCTTCCTGCCCGGATGCATTCATTAAATACCAGTGCGATTCTTTAAGAATATGTTTTCCGTATTCAATATAGGTATGATAGGTTATGGTAATTTTTGAAACTATCTTTAATTTTTTAATCCCTGTTTCTTCCTGCACTTCTCTTATCGCGCAATCTTCTAATGTTTCACCGTCATCGAGCTTACCTTTCGGTAAGTCCCATTTGCCCCGTCTAAAAATAAGCAGTATTTCGCCTGCTTTATTTCTTACGAAGCCTCCGCCCGCTTGAATAAGCTTAAAGTGTTTAAAAAAATCTTTTTTTAATTTGGAAAAGTTTTCATTGAAAATGATGCCGGCATGAAAGGCAGGCTTTTTTATTTCATGCAGCAGCGAATTTATCGCGGATGATGAAAGTTCATCAATAAACACCGCATCCGGATGATGCCTGATCTCTTCAATTTCCGGGCTCAATTTATCACACAGATAAACAGGTTTATCACCGAAGTAAATTATTATGTAGCTCATACGTGTTTATTATCTTCGCAGCATGGACAATAAAAGTGCGGTCGCTGAGAAACTTTTACAAATTAATGCAATAAAATTAAGTGTAGCTGAACCTTTTACCTGGGCCAGCGGTTGGAAAAGCCCGATCTATTGTGATAACAGGAAAATTCTTTCATTCCCTTATATAAGGGATTTTATCAAATCAGAAATGTCGGATCTTATTTTGAAATTATATAGAGACGCAGAACTTATTGCTGGCGTAGCAACGGCCGGTATTCCATGGGGCGCATTGGTTGCAGATCAATTGAAGCTTCCGTTTATATATGTGAGACCAAAACCTAAAGAGCATGGGCTTGGAAACCAGGTCGAAGGCTTTTATGAACCGGAAAAGAAAGTAGTATTAGTGGAAGATCTTATTTCCACAGGCAAAAGCAGTCTTCAGGCGGCCGTGGCTTTGCAAAATGCCGGATTGCAGCTTGCAGGCCTTGTATCAATTTTTAATTATGGCTTTGAGCAGGCGAGGATATCGTTTGATAAAATGCCTTTAAAATCCGCCTCTCTTACCGACTACGAATCGTTGATATCAAAGGCGATAGAAAAAAATATTATTTCAGCAAGTGAACAAAACACCTTGTTAAACTGGAGAATGGATCCGGCAAATTGGAATGTAAAACCTTAAATTCGTTTCAAATATTATCTATGAAAACTTATATTCTCGCTATTATTTCTTTAGTTGTTTCCTCGGTTGCTTTTAGCCAGCAAAAAGCTGTTCAAAAAGCGGTTATAAACACACCCGGAGTTCAGTGCGAGGCCTGCAAAACCCGTATTGAAAATAGGCTGGTACACGAGGACGGAGTATCTTCTGTAAAGGCCGACTATAAAAGACATACAGTTACCGTGGTGTGGTACACTGACAGAACAAATATTGAAAATATAAAAACTGCCCTTGCTAATATGGGATATGATGCTGATGATGTAACCGCCGAGCCAGATGCTTATAAGCGGCTTCCTAAAACCTGCCAGCACATTCAGCAAGAAAAAAAATCCTGATCAACCAGGTTCCGATTATCGTCTCTCTTAAAAAAGGGAAAAAGTTTCTTTGGATTCATAATTTACGGGCAGGCTCATAAATACGTTTGCCTTACCAACCTTCAACTTTCCGGTAAGTCTCACTACTACTTCTTTTCCCAAAAGCGTATTCCATGCATTTTTAAAAATGTTCTGCATATCCACATCAAATTTAATGGGCAGTATAAAATTATTTCTCCTTGGAATAAATATGAGCGTATCTAAAGAACTATGTCCAAATTTATTTCCGTTAATAAAAATATCGAGATCCGTATTTCTTAATTGCAATCCAAAATTGTTAGGATTGTAATATTCAAGATCCAGGGCGATCGCCGTGTTAGTAAAGCCTAATTGTTTAATTGAAAAATTATGATACGTTTTATATTCAAGGGCTTTAGGCGATGAGCAGGACATAAATAAAACAGCCAGACAACCGATTAGCAATTTGCAGATTTTCATTTTTAATTTATTTTTCAAAAATAGCAGTAACCGATACCGCTTTATCCCGGCTAAAGTAAAACATTAAAAGCTAAGGTTCTTTGAAAGTTAAATTGAAACATTTGCTTAACTAAGCTGAATTTTTATCGTACAAATTTTATTTTTTTAGCAAACTTTAGGGCAATATTAAATGGAGGTCGCCAAACTGGTGCCAGTAATATTCTTCTTTAATCGCAACCTGGTAAGCATGATCTATGTGATCAAAACCAGCCAGCGATTGCAACATATTCAGATGCGACGCATGGGGTTCATGAAAACCGGTGAGCAGCCCGTTAACAACCTTCATCTTGTATTTTCCATTAATAGATAATTCAGTATTCCCGCGATAAGGAAGTACTATTCCATCTTTATCTGCTGCAGTTTCTACAGCCCTGATGGTAGTTGTGCCAACAGCTATGATGCGCCGGCCCTGGCTTTTAGCCACATTGATTATGGAGGCGCTGACCGGGTCTATCTCCATATATTCGGGGTAGGGAGTTTCGTTCTCTTCAAGGCTGGATACTCCTGTATGCAAGAGAATTGGGGCTATCGTGATTCCTTTTTTTAATAACCTGTTTACTAACTCCTTTGTAAAACCTCTTCCGGCTGAAGGCATTTCGGAACTGCCAGGATGAAAAGAAAAAAAAGTTTGATACCAGGATAATGGATATTGATTGCTGAGTTTTTCATATTGGATGGGACGCCCGTTTTTCGCCAAATAATCTTCCAAAGAATTTTCAATGATGAAAGTTGCCAACCATAGATCCAGCATTTGTTTGT
>JALZAJ010000326.1 GCA_030948465.1 Bacteroidota bacterium | reverse complement strand
GCGAGATCGTGAGAAATGAAAATGCAGGTAAAACCGAATTCTTCTTTCAGTTCATTCAATAAATTTAATACCTGCGCCTGCACGCTTACATCAAGCGCAGAAACGCTTTCATCACAAATGATAAAATCCGGGTTTAAACTTAATGCCCTGGCAATACATATTCTCTGGCGCTGCCCTCCGCTGAATTCATGAGGATACCTGTTAAAATGTTCCGGTTTCAAATCTACCTTTTGCAGCAGTTGCATTATTTTTTCTTTGCGTTGTTTTTCCGTAGGTGCTATTTGATGAATTTTCATAGGTTCATTGATGGCTTGCCCAATGGTAATTCTTGGATTAAGAGAGCCGTATGGATCCTGGAAAATAATCTGAATTTCCTTTCGCATTTTTCTCATCTGTTCTCCAGGAATATGTGCAATATTTTTTCCATTGAAAAAAATTTTCCCACCTGAAGGTTCTATTAATCTTATCAGCGCCCTGCCAAGTGTAGTTTTGCCACAGCCGCTTTCCCCAACGAGGCCTACCGTTTCGCCTTCATCAATTGAAAAGCTCACGTCATCTACCGCTTTTGCTTCCTTAAGTATTTTACCGGTAAAGCTTTTCTTCACCGGAAAATAAACTTTCAAGTTTTCTACTTTCAAAAGTGGAGTGGGCGGTTTTGTAAAATCAGGCTGTTTTTTTCGTCCATTAATTATTTTCGATCCCTCCTCCGCCAATGAGATGGGAAGATGGTTTTCATGATTTTTATAAATTCCGTCATCCATAAAATCAGTGATAACAGGTAATCTCTTTCCTTTATTGGAAGCCGAAGGCCGGCAACTAAGCAGCGCTTTTGTATATGGATGCACAGGTTTTAAAAAGATATCTTTTGCTGATCCGGTTTCAACTACTTTGCCCTTATACATCACCACTACTTTGTCTGCAATTTCAGCAACTAATGCAAGGTCGTGGGTAATATAAATCACACCCATACCCTTTTGTTGCTGTAATTCTTTAATGAGTTGCAAAATGGTTTTTTGAACCGTTACATCAAGAGCGGTTGTGGGTTCATCGGCAATCAGCAAGGCCGGTTCACAGCTCATAGCCATTGCAATCATCACCCGCTGTTTTTGACCACCACTTATTTGATGGGGGTAACGGTTAACCATAGCCGCAGCATCCGGTAATTTTACCTGGCTAAAAAGCTCTGTTGTTTTTTGCCTGGCAATTTTTCCTGAAATTTTTTTATGAAGCATCAATGCTTCCATAACCTGCACGCCGCAGGTTTGCACCGGATTCAGTGAAGTCATCGGTTCCTGGAAGATCATTGAAATTTTATTGCCTCTTATTTTGCGTAAATCTTTTTCTTGCAAACCAACAAGATTTCTTTCGTTTATACCGTCTTCGGAAAAAAGTATTTTGCCAGACTTATACATGGCGGGCGGTGATGGAAGTAATTGCAGAATAGATAAAGAAGTAACTGTTTTACCGGAGCCAGATTCACCAACCACAGCCACCATTTCTCCTTTATTTACATCAAATGAAATATTTTGTACTGCTGAAACGCTTACTGAATTTGTTACAAAATCAATACTGAGGTCTTTTATTTGAAGCAGAGGCAACTTCATTAAATAATATTAACACAACTGGAATAATAAGGAAGGATTCTAAAATTGCAAATGTCTTACCGTAAGTCCTTTATTTATTAATTGCTTTAAGGAATCAATCCCAATTTTTAAATGTCGTTCCACAAATTGAGCAGTAACACTTGCATCGCTTTCCGTTGTTTTTACACCTTCGGGAATCATTGGCGAGTCACTCACAAGCAGCAAGGCTCCTGTAGGAATTTTATTATAAAAACCTACTGTAAAGATGGTAGCAGTTTCCATATCGACAGCATAAGCTCTTATTTTTCGCAGGTATGTTTTCAGTTCATCATCATGCTCCCACACCCTGCGGTTGGTTGTATAAACCGTACCAGTCCAGTAGTCGAATGCATAATCGCGAATAGTGGTTGATATGGCTTTCTGTAATGCGAAGGCAGGCAGCGCGGGAACTTCGGGCGGAAAATAATCATCAGAAGTTCCTTCACCTCTTATGGCAGCGATAGGCAAAATAAGGTCGCCGATTTTGTTTCTTTTTTTTAATCCCCCGCATTTGCCTAAAAACAAAACAGCTTCCGGGTCGATGGCGCTTAAGAGATCCATAATTGTTGCCGCACCGGGACTGCCCATTCCAAAATTAATAATCGTGATATTGTCTGCAGTGGCGCATTGCATGGCTTTATCCATTCCTGAAATTTTCACATTGTGCATGTCAGCAAACATTTTTACATAATTACTGAAATTAGTGAGTAGAATATATTCGCCGAAATTACTTAGCTTCTCCCCGGTATATCGTGGAAGCCAGTTATTTACTATTTCTTTTTTTGTTTTCATAATTTTCTTACATCCGGTTGGGGCTAATTGGTATAGATAAAAATACGATATTAGATTTTAGGAGAGTTTTTTTCAACGAAGTCACTTTCCGGCAAATGATTAATTCATTATAAGCAAGTGCTAAAATAATATTGAGAAACACATCAATGGCAACTGAAAATGATAAAGCTTACGTTTCCTAAAAACCTTGTAAAGACGAGAGAACTGGGCTGTGTAACTGAAATATTTGATGCCATAAGAAAAAAATGGCTGCTGCTTACGCCGGAAGAATGGGTACGCCAAAACGTGATCCATTATCTTTTGGTTATCAAAAAATATCCTGCCGTATTAATCTCCGTTGAGAAAGAAATAAAATTGGGAGAATTAAAAAAACGCTGTGACCTGGTAGTTTATAACAGAAACGCTTTGCCCTGGATGATAATAGAGTGTAAGGAAATGAATGTTAGTCTTTCACAAAAAACCATCGAACAAATTCTTCGCTATCACATTACGTTGCCTGCGACCTTTCTTATTATTACAAATGGAAGTTTTTCACTTGGGTTTCAAAAAATAGGAAATCAATTTTTTGAGATCGATGAATTCCCGGAGTTTTGAATATGCGTGAAAATATTTTATTTATACTGCGCAAGGGGTAAATTAGTGAGTTTTTCACAGTGATAATTCCCTGTGTATCTCGTTGAAAAAAATCAAACCTTATAATTAATTAGGGGACTGGCTAATTCAACCTTATTGCGTTATGCCAGGGTAGGAAAAGGTAATAAGGTTTTTACTTTTTTTTGCGATGTGTTATTAAGGTAATAAGGTTTTTACGAGCAAACTAAAATAATTTTCATCTTTTAAAATCATGCGTTTTAAATTTTGTAGTCAATATAAAAAACAATAAATTAATGTGTTTTTTCAAGAGAAATTAATTCACTGTTTTGTCCCTTGGGCAGTATGGAATATCAATTATATTGTACATCTCCAAAAAGGACTTTGACAAACGCAGTACATCGTACCTGCCTACGGAAATATTCCCAGCTCAGCATACGAAGTAGCAACTTTGTTTATAGCACATACATAAGCGGCGGTACGTAAGTCGGGTATGGCCGGGGTTTTCTGCCAGATATCAACTATCTCACGGGTTGCGGTTATCATGGTTTCTTCAAGGCCGCTCCTTACCAGGTCCACTTCATCTGCGCCATGCATAATGAAATCCCTTTCTGCAGTGCTCACCTTTTTGTCCGTAAGTTCTTCAAGCTGCCCAAGAATATGATGGTTCATATTTTCGGTAAATCTTTTTTCCAGTCTTCCATAACGTACATGGCTAAGGTTTTTTAACCATTCGAAATAGCTTACCGTTACGCCACCGGCATTCAGGTACATATCCGGAACAACTAATGCGCCTTTCAGATTTAATATTTCGTCAGCCTCGGGCGTAAGCGGGCCATTGGCAGCTTCGCCTATTATTTTTGCTTTTATGCGTGAGGCATTTTCACCGTTTACCACGTTCTCTAATGCAGCAGGAATAAGAATGTCACAATCCATTTCTAATGCATCTGTATTTTTTTCAAAATTTTCTGCTCCGGGAAAATCAAGAATAGAACCGGTTTTGGTGCGATGAAGCCAAACTTTATCAATGTCAAGTCCATCGTTGCTCCAGATCGCACCTTCATATTCTGATAAACCCACAATGATCGCTCCGGCTTGCTGAAAAAACAGCGCGGAATGATACCCTACGTTTCCAAGTCCCTGAACACATATACGTTTTCCTTTCACGCCAAGTGGTAAACCGAGCTTTTCCATGATCACCGGTATATTGCATATTTCATTCAAACCATAAAATACGCCCAGTCCTGTGGCTTCCTTTCGTCCACGCACACCACCCTGCGTTACCGGTTTGCCTGTTACACATCCGGCGGCATCTATTTCTCCCGGGTGCATGGCAACATACGTATCCTGTATCCATGCCATCTCTCTTTCGCCGGTGCCATAGTCTGGTGCCGGAACATCTGTACCTGGACCTATAAAATTCTTCTTTATTAATTCTGCAGTATATCTGCGGGTAATTTTTTCGAGCTCGTATGGAGTGTATGCATGCGGGTCAATTTTAATACCTCCCTTAGCTCCCCCAAAAGGAACATTCACAATGGCACACTTAAAGGTCATTAAAGCCGCGAGAGCCATCACTTCATCCTGGTTTACCGCTTCACTAAAACGGATGCCGCCTTTACACGGAGTTTTATGGTGAGAGTGTTGAACACGATATGCTTCAATAGTTACAATTACACCATTCTCTCTTTTAATGGGGAATCGCATCTGATAAACACTATTGCATTGTTTTATTTGTTGAAGGATACCCGGATCCCAATCTGTAAAAATTGCTGCTTTGTCGAAACTTCTTTCAACACTTTGAAAAAAACTATATGGAACTGGTGAAGGCATAAAAATTATTTTTATTATTTAGCAATCGTTGTTAAAATTTTTTAAGTTGAGCTTAAAAGTATAAACTGCGTCTAAACGGTTCTTTCCTTCCTGGAAACTTTCCGGTCAATTCTTATAAGATATAAAAAAAGTACGACAAGGATGGTGATACACACAGCCATCACAACATAAATTTTATCGTGGCTTCTCATAACTGTATCCACTGAATTTCCTGTTGAATCTTTTGTTGGTTGAGCAAACAAACTAACACGGAATAAAAAAAGTATGGCGGTAAAACTTATCCGCTTCCAAAAGTCGTTAACCATTAATCAAATTTTTATGGTCAAGCAAGCCCAATCGTATTTTGAGATTGCTGATCCAAATACCCAGAAATACCCAGCCTATAACCGCCGGCCAAAAAACCATTCTCATAGTCGCATCGATACTTGCTCCACTCAATGCAGGATTACCGCCTCCTTTAGCGCCTTCCATTCCGCCGGGATGAAGTGACTGAACTAACCTGGGAAGGATCATGATAAGCGGTATATAAATGAAGTAGGCAAAAATATTATAAACAGAACTTACACGCGCCTTTTTATCCATGTCATTCATCGAACCTCTTAACACGATGTAGGCCAGGTATATTAATACTGCAATCGCTGCTGCAACCTGTTTGGGATCATTACTCCACGCTTCTCCCCACGTATAGGTAGCCCAAATGGAACCCGTTGCAAGCCCAAGAATTCCAAAAATAATTCCTGTTTTGGCAAATTCTGCTGCATAAATATCGTACTTGATATTTTGCTTGCGCAAATAGGCGATAGAATAAATAAGGGAAAGGGTCAATAAAACAATTTGACCAAACCACATGGGAACATGAAAGAAAAAGTTGCGAATGCTTTGATACAAATTACCAACGTAAGGAACTTTAACCAGGAAACCAGCAGTGAAGGTGAAAAACATAAGCAGAATGCAAACTATTTTCCACCAGGAAAGTTTCATTTAATTTAGTTTATTTATTAAAATATGAATCTTTTGTGGCGCCAAAATTAGGATAAAAGTTTCGGGATATTTCCTTTTTGTTTCAATTTTGAATTTCATTTGAAGAACATATTTAATAGAATAAAATTGATTTACCCGCATTTGCAGTGAGGTCGGGCTCCTGAGTTTTATTAAGTAAAAAACAAAAGATAAACAAAAATTATTGGGCTCAGCGATTCCTAAAAGCCGGTGTGTAAAGTGTACATCTTTTTCCAAAAACAAGTGTGAAAATATTTTCAAGGAGTCTGCTTTTTCTAATTCATTAACTTGCGCCTATGGATCAATACCTTCATCTTCTCCAAAAAATTATAGAAACAGGCACCGATAAAAGTGATCGCACAGGTACGGGTACACGCAGTTTATTCGGTCACCAGATGCGGTTTAATTTAGCGGAGGGCTTTCCATTAATAACCACAAAAAAACTTCATCTTAAAAGTATTATTTATGAATTGCTTTGGTTTTTAAAAGGCGATACGAATATTCAATACTTAAAAGAACATGGAGTACGGATATGGGACGAGTGGGCCGATGAAAATGGGGACCTTGGTCCCGTCTATGGCAAACAGTGGAGAAGTTGGGAGGGCGCCAATGGTAAAACGATAGACCAGGTAACGGAACTTATTCACCAATTGAGGACAAATCCCGATAGCCGGAGAATGATAATAAGTGCCTGGAACGTAGCTGATCTGCCGCAAATGAAATTAATGCCTTGCCATTGCTTGTTTCAATTTTACACAACACCTTCCGGTTTGCCCGACGGAGAAGGTAGGAGAAAGCTTTCCTGCCAGTTATATCAGCGCAGCGCCGATGTTTTTCTTGGAGTTCCATTTAATATTGCTTCCTATGCGTTGCTTACCATGATGATTGCCCGGGTTTGTGATATGGAACCGGGTGAATTTATTCATTCCTTTGGCGACGTGCATTTGTACAACAACCATGTTGAACAGGCAAAGCTTCAATTAACAAGAAAGCCGTTTCCTCTTCCGCAAATGAAAATAAATCCTGAAGTAAAGAATATTTTCGGCTTTTCTTTTGAGGATTTTCAACTGATCAATTATGAAAGTCATCCTGGTATAAAAGCCCCTGTGGCTGTGTGACCGATTAATTGGTTAATGGTTAATGGTTAATGGTTAATTGGTTTATTAGGCAAAGGGTTTCGGTTAATCGGTTTCTTACCGTGTTAGAAATTTTTTGTTATAATAGAATTATGTAAAAATGTTTATTCATGCTAAATGCGTTTATAAGTTTGCCAGAAACTTCCAAAGGGAAATTAATTTACCAATTAGCAATTAATCAACCATCAACCAATAAACTAATAAACAAATAAAAAAAATGCTCTCTCACATTGTTGCCGCATCTGAAAATAATGTTATCGGTTCAAAAGGGGAACTTCCCTGGAATTTGCGGGATGATTTTAAATATTTTAAAAATAAAACGTGGGGCATGCCGGTTATTATGGGAAGGCACACTTACGGATCATTAAAAAAATCTTTACCTGGCAGAATAAATATTGTTATTACCAAAAAAAATGATTTTCATCCCGAAGAAGTTTTTGTTTGTAATAATATCGTATCGGCTATTTCGAAGGCAGAAGAAAGTGATGGTAAAGAAATTTTTATTATCGGTGGCGGAGAAATTTTTAAGCAGACCATGGATAATGTTTCAAGAATATATATGACAAGAGTTCATGCCACAGTAGAAGGAGATACTTTTTATCCTGAAATAAATCAGGCGGCATGGATAAGGATTAGCTCCAGATCATTTCCTGCTGATGAGAAAAATAACTTCCCATACACTTTTGAAATATGGGAAAGAATTTCCGACAATTATTAAACTGCCCGGAATGTATTCTTCTTTTCAATTAGCAAAAAAATTTATTCATTATTATCTTACTGCAGAAAATGGAAAGGGTCATGGAATTCATTCCCCTTTTGTATTTGATTTTGTAAAAAATGTATTAAGTGATTCTAAGTTTTATGATTGCTATCAAATAATTGAACCGCTTCGAAAGCAACTTTTAAAGAATAATAAACTTATTGAGGTAGAAGATTTCGGCGCCGGATCTGCAGTTATTGCTACCGGCAAAAGAAAGGTAAATGCGATCGCAAAGTCATCTTTAAAAAGCAAAAAATTTGCTCAACTACTTTTCAGAATTGCGAAGTATTATAAGCCCGGGACAATGGTTGAATTAGGCACTTCATTTGGAATTACCACTTGTTATCTCGCTTGTGCAAATGCTGCATCCAACGTTTTTACCCTTGAAGGTTCTGTTGCAATAGGTGAGATTGCAAAGGATAATTTTAATAAAGCCAGTCTCAAAAATATCAATTTTATACAAGGGAATTTTGAAGAAACTCTTCCAGGAGTTTTAAATAAAACAGATCGTATGGGTCTTGTTTTTGTTGATGGCAATCATCGGAAAGAAGCGACGCTTCATTATTTTTCAGAATTTTTAAAAAGATATACATCTTCGTCCATTTTTATTTTTGATGATATACATTGGAGCAGGGAAATGGAAGAAGCATGGACTCAAATAAAAATGCATCCGTCAGTGACCTTAACCATTGATCTTTTTTTTATCGGTCTTGTTTTTTTTAACCCGGATATTAAAGTAAAACAGGATTTTGTTATCCGTTTTTGAACAGACCTAAAGCAAAAACTATCAGGCCGGATCTACGTTTTTTATAAAATTCCATTTGATTATCACAAAGAGAAAAGATGTAAACTAAAAGTTGGTTTTAAAGAAGAAAGGATAATTTGCAAAAAATAATCATTAAATATTCTAAGAAAAACAGGCCTGATGAGAAACATAAATTTATTAAGCAACTCATCTTCCCCCCAAAAATTATCAAATTATTTTACAGAAGAATAAATCATTATGACCATAGGAGTATTGAAAGAATCCGTTCCCGAGACAAGGGTTTCCCTATTGCCTGAGCATGTAACGATTTTAAAAAAGTGGAATGTAAATGTGCTTGTTGAAAGTGGGGCAGGTGAAAATGCATTTGCTGAAAATGAAAAATACTTTGAAGCGGGAGCACAGATTATCTCAAGAGAGAAAGTTCTTACTTCTTCCGATATAATTTTATCAATAAATCCGGAATCTGTGGATATAAAAAATATTCAATCAAAAATTTTACTGGGTAATTATCAGCCCTTGTATAATACGGCCTTTATTGAATTATGTGCTCAAAATAACATAACCCTATTCAGCATTGATATGATTCCCCGCACTACAAGAGCGCAAAGCATGGATGTACTTAGCAGCCAGGCAAATATTGCGGGATATAAGGCAGTTCTTCTTGCGGCTAACTTATTTCCCAAATATTTTCCCATGTTTATGACGGCAGCCGGAAGTATTCCTCCTGCAAAAGTTTTGATATTGGGAGCCGGAGTTGCCGGGCTCCAGGCAATTGCCACAGCAAGGCGATTGGGCGCAGTGGTGGAAGTGTTTGATACAAGGCCCGCAGTAAAAGAAGAAGTGATGAGCCTCGGAGCAAAATTTGTAGAAGTAGAAGGTGCGGCAGATGCCAGCAAAGCCGGTGGCTATGCAGTGGAACAGTCAGAATCGTTTTTACAAAAGCAAAAGGAAAAAATTGCTGAAAGTGTTGCTAAAGCTGATATTGTGATTACAACAGCACAAATACCCGGCAGGAAAGCGCCGGTTTTAATTACTGAGGATATGTTGGACAACATGAAAAACGGATCAGTAATTATTGATCTCGCATCAGCCACGGGGGGAAATACCAGCCTTACTAAAAATGAAGAAACTGTGAAATATCAGGGAGTAAGTATTATTGGAAACTCCAGGCTTGCAGCCACTATGCCATCCGACGCAAGTAAGATGTATGGTAAAAATATTATTAATTTTTTGCAGCTCATCATCGATAAGGAAGGTAACTTAAATTTAAACTTTGATGATGATCTTGTGAAGGGAACCTGCATGGTTCATAATGGAGAAATTATAAACGAAAAAGTGAAAGCTGCTTTATCCAGGCCGGTATCCAACGGAACAGAAAACGAGTATTAAAATCTATTATATGGAAACAGTTATAAGTTTTTTAAATAAAAATGTTGAACTTATTTACATTGTTATACTGATGATCTTTTTGGGCATAGAAATAATCGGAAGAGTTCCAAGCGTGTTGCATACGCCGCTTATGAGTGGTGCTAATGCAATTCATGGGGTGGTGATCATTGGAGCAATTATAGTAATGGGAAAAGCTGAAGCCAATAATTATTTAGCTCTGATATTGGGTTTTCTTGCAGTGATAGTTGGAACACTCAACGTTGTGGGTGGCTTTGTGGTAACAGACAGAATGCTGGAAATGTTTAAGAAGAAAAAATAAGCCCCGCATAAATTAATTACACGAAAACACGAATCACGAATAACCCAATTTCAATTAATGAGCATTAGCATTTTATCCCTCTGTTACATTATTGCATCGGTCACTTTTATTCTTGGTTTAAAAATGTTGTCCAATCCGCTTACTGCCAGGCGGGGCAATCTGATTGCCGCTGCGGGTATGGTACTTGTTATAGCGGGCACCATTTTTTTGTATGAAAATGACGGCAAAAAGTTAGGGAATTATGCATGGATATTTGGAGGCCTTTTTATCGGCAGTATCATCGGAACTCTTACGGCAAAGAAGGTAAAGATGACGGCCATGCCGGAACTGGTGAGTTTTTTTAATGGCATGGGCGGCGCATGTGCCGCTTTAATTTCCATTGTAG
>JALZAJ010000307.1 GCA_030948465.1 Bacteroidota bacterium | reverse complement strand
AAAATTACCGGTGCAGAAGATAAAATTCTGCAACTGGAACAAAATATTTTTGAACAATTGCTTAATGAACTGCAGGATTATATTGCCCCCATGCAACTTAACGGACACATACTTGCAGTAATAGATTGTATTACCTGTTTTGCGAACAACGCTTTGCATTTCAAATATAAAAAACCATTGCTCCATAACGGCTACGAACTGGATATGAAACAAAGCCGCCATCCGGTGATCGAAAGGAATTTACCACAGGGTGAAAGCTATGTTGCCAACGATGTTTTCCTTGATCCGCAAACGCAACAGATCATCATATTGACGGGACCTAACATGAGCGGTAAGAGTGCTATTCTTCGTCAAACAGCGCTAATCACATTAATGGCACATATGGGAAGCTTCGTGCCGGCGGATGATGCAAGAATTCCACTCACGGATAAAATCTTTACCCGCGTAGGTGCAAATGATAATTTAAGCAGCGGCGAAAGTACTTTTATGGTGGAGATGAATGAGACTGCGAGTATCATCAACAACATCACCTCCCGGAGTCTTATTCTTCTTGATGAAATTGGAAGAGGTACTTCGACCTACGATGGCATTTCAATTGCCTGGAGTATCGTAGAACATTTACATAAATCTCCCAATGCTCCAAAAACCTTATTTGCCACACACTATCATGAATTGAACGAACTGGAAAATAAATTTGAACGGGTTAAAAATTTTCATATCACTAATAAAGAAGCCGGCAATAAGATTATTTTTTTACGAAAACTTGCTGCAGGCGGCAGCATTCACAGCTTTGGTATTCATGTGGCAAAAATGGCCGGCATGCCGCCATCACTTATAGAAAGAGCAAATGAAATTTTAAAACAATTAGAATCAAAAAATGTAGATGATGCTTCAGAACCTGCCGAAAGCAAAGGCACAGCGAAAACAAATAAAAGCATCAAAGAGAACCTGAAACAATTGACGGCTCCGCAATTACAACTAAGCATTTTCGATGCGCACTCACAGGCATTTGAAGAAATAAGAAAAGTATTAGACAGCGTCGATATTAATCGTCTCACGCCTGTTGAAGCGTTGTTGAAGTTACAGGAGATAAAGAGTATGGTGAAATAAAAGTATTAAAAGGTTGCCAACCTTAGTAAAGGCATTTTAAAAGCTAAAATCAGCTTATTAAAGGTTGGCAACCTTGCGACAATTGAAATGCACCCTGGATGAGTTGGTCGGTTAAAAACAAAATAATAAATTGTAAATTTTCTTCTAAAGCAATAAAATTTATCTTACATGAGCGGGCAGCACACTTATCATCTTACCACTATTTGGACAGGCAATAACGGAGCCGGCACAAAGGACTACCGGTCTTATAGCCGCAGCCACACTATATCTTTAGAAAACAAAGGCGATCTTTTTTGCTCATCCGATCCATCTTTCCGCGGAGATAAAACCAAATACAATCCTGAAGAATTATTGGTCGCGGCGTTATCAGGCTGTCACATGCTTTCTTACTTACACCTATGCGCAAACGCAGGTATTGTGGTAACCGGATATACCGATCATGCTTCCGGAATAATGGAACAAACTGCAGATGGCGGTGGCCATTTTACCGAAGTTACTTTGCGGCCCCATGTTGTAATTACAGATGAATCGATGATAGAAAAAGCAACCGAACTTCATCACCAGGCAAACAGACTTTGCTTTATTGCGAGCTCTTGCAATTTTCCGGTAAATCATCAGCCATCGACTGTGAGCTTTGCGGATTGATGATGGCAGAGTTCCTGAACACCGTCACCGCTCACTGCTTTATTTATTAGCTTTGCCGCCTTATGATGTTGAGAACGGAAGCCTGGAAAACCTGGAAATTATCTACGCCGATTATTTTGGGTGAGCTCACGCAAATGGCTCTGGGAATCATTGATAATATCATGGTAGGCTCTATAAGTTACAGGCATCTTGCAGCTTCCGCGTTAGTGAATAGCGTAATGAATGTACCTTTTGTTTTAGGAGTTGGAATGACGATATCCGTATCGCAAACCGTGTCAATGGCGCATGGGCGTAAAGATGGCCTGAAGGTCTCTCATTATTTATACAATGGATTTTGGCTATGCACGATTGCGGCTATCATGATTGCATTGCTATTAAATTTTAGTAAAAACATTTTATTCCATTTAGGCCAGGACCATCAGGTGGCCGTTTTAGCCGTTCCGTTTCTGCAACTTATGGGCTGGTCCACTATCCCGATGCTCATGTTTATTGCTCTTAAACAATTCACTGACGGGCTGGAGAGAACACGAACGGCGATGCTGCTTTCATTATCAGCGTTGCCTGTAAATATTTTTATAAACTGGTTGTTGATCTAT
Organism: Bacteroidota bacterium; assembly: GCA_030948465.1. GTDB lineage: Bacteria > Bacteroidota > Bacteroidia > Chitinophagales > Chitinophagaceae > Ginsengibacter. Next base: position 2,671 of record JALZAJ010000307.1, on the reverse strand, counting down.
GGCAACTGGGGTTTTCCAAGGCTTGAATTAACCGGAGCCGGAATTGGCACTTTAATTACGCGGGTGATTATTTTAATTGTTTTTATCATCGTATTAAACAATCATTCTTTTTTCAGCAGATATATTGCTGTAAGAAAAAATCATTGGAAACTGCGATGGGAAACTTTTAAAGAACTGTTGCATATTGGCGTGCCGAGCAGCTTGCAGGTAGCCATGGAATCAGGCGCCTTCGCGGTTTCAGGAATTATTATCGGGACGCTGGGTGCGGTGCAATTAGCAGCTCACCAAATAGCCCTTAGTTGTGCTGCCGTTGCGTTTATGGTTTCGTGGGGGCTTGCCCAGGGCGGATCTATAAGAGTAAGCAATGCCTGGGGCAGAAATAACTGGTTAGATATAAATGTGATCGGAAAAAGCACCCTGATAAGCGGAATGCTTTATGGAATTTTCGGGGCGATATTTTTTATTTGCTTTAGAAATATATTGCCGGCAGCGTTTAATAAGAACGAAGACGTATTGCTCTTAAGTGCTGTCTTGATGGTGTATGCGGCTGTGTTTCAAATTTCCGACGCCACACAGGCTATAGGAGCGGGATTGCTAAGAGGTATTAAAGACGTAAAAATTCCTACCTGGTATATTGGAGCTGCCTATTGGGCGATCGGTATTCCATTAGGGTGCCTGATGGCGTTCACTTTTAAGATGGGTGCGGCAGGCATGTGGATTGGCTTTGTGGGCGGCCTCACTTTCTCTTCCATCTTTTTGAACTTACGATTTTTTAAAATGTTGCGACGCAACAGATAAGGAATGAGTTATCAGTTATTGACCCTTATGAATATAGTTTCTTAAATTGTCAATTCTCATTTATTCTATGTTCGATTTTCTTGTTACCTTCCTCTGAACAGTGAATTATATATACACATAGATGTCACAAACCAAGGAGTTTATTTGACTGCCTTTGATTTAAAGTGCCTCTGAAAAACTTCTTCGTTTTTCAGCATATTTGTTTTCAGAAGCAGGATGAATTTGGAATGTCTCATTTTGCGGGCAATCAGTTTTAAAAAAATGATTTATTTATCTTTATTACAGAAAAATTTATTTCAGTTTTAAAAATAAAACCAATGAGTAAAAATTCTAAAATTCCCGAAGGCTATCAAACTGTAATGCCTTATCTGATTCTAAAAGATGCTCAAAAATTTATTGAGTTTACTGAGAAAGTATTTAATGCTGAGGAGAATAAAGCGCATAGGCATATGCGTGATGAAAACATTATAATGCACAGCGAAATTACGATCGGGGACAGTACGATCATGTTTGCCGACAGCACGGAAGCGTTCCCTTCAAAAACGTCCGGTCTTTTTGTATATGTTGATGATGCTGATGATTCATACAAAAAAGCGCTGGAAAACGGAGCAAGGGTGGTAACCGGGTTGTCAGATCAACCGTATGGAAGAAGCGGCGGAGTTGAAGATCCCTGCGGAAATACGTGGTGGATCACTTCAGTAAAATAATTGTCATCTTACTTAAAAATTTGGGGCTAATATGCAGCGTGACAAATAAATGGTTTCCTATTTTTGAGCCTGTTACTTAATAAATATGAAGGTAAAAATCACAACGATCATTTTCGACCTCGGAGGCGTTCTTATTGACTGGAACCCCAGGTATGTATATCGCGACATTTTTGAAAATGAGGAGAAGATAGATTGGTTCTTTGAGAATATTTGCACCAGTGACTGGAATGAAAAGCAGGACGCCGGGAGATCTTTGAAGGAGGCAACCGAGGAACTGGTTGCGAAACATCCGGAATATGAAAATGAAGTAAGAGCTTATTATGGACGATGGGAAGAAATGCTCGGCGGCCCGATTCATGAAACCGTTGAAGTATTGCATTCGCTAAAAGAAACTGAAAGATTTAAGATGTATGCTCTCACTAACTGGAGCGCTGAAACATTTCCGGTTGCGCTTGAGCGTTATGATTTTTTAAAGTGGTTTGACGGCATCGTAATGAGCGGCGAAGAAAAGACACGCAAGCCCTTCGCTGATATATATAACACGTTACTTAAGCGCTTTGAGATAAAGCCCTCAGAGGCATTATTTATAGATGACAGCTTGCGCAACGTTAAAGGAGCTGAAGCAGTTGGAATCAACGGAATTCATTTCCAATCGGCGGAACAACTCGTAAAGAAGCTTAAGGAAATGGACGTGTTATAAATTTTGCTTGATTTTTTTTGAATGAATTAAATGATAACTAACGATGAATGATCTTTTACTCGGAAGAAATAAGTTCGGTGATCCGGCAAACAAGGGAAATACACTTTCAAAGGAAGATGCTCTGAAATTGCTGAATAGCTGGGTGCCTAACGAACGGCTTAGGACGCACATGCGGCAGGTTGCCCATCTTATGCATTCCTGGGCAAAGGAAAAAGAAAAGCTTGATGAAGCCGGCCAGTGGCGATGGGAAATGGCTGGCTTATTGCACGATGCTGACTGGGAAAAATGGCCAGATCTGCATTGTAAAAAGATAATTGAGGAGCTGGAACAAAGGAAAGTTGATCCTGAAATAATACATGCCATCGCATCGCACGGCCCTTATCATTTTGGTGTGGAACCGGAAACGAAAATGGATAAAATGCTGTATGCATTTGATGAATTGTCCGGGTTGATTCATGCCTATTCT
>JALZAJ010000271.1 GCA_030948465.1 Bacteroidota bacterium | reverse complement strand
GAAGATCACACGCACCTTTGAAATGGAGAGTACACCTTTTGGTGTTCAGCTTGAGATCTACGAATTTGAAAAACTCACTGATGACACCAGCAAGCTCAATATGCACGTAATATATGAATCGGTTGAACAAAGAGACCAGGTGCTGAAGTTACCCTTTGCTCAGGGTATAAACTGGGCACACAACCGGTTACAGGAAGTAGTAAGCAAATTAAAATAATGTGTTGAGTCCTGGATAAAAAATGATAAATAAAGAGGTAAATGCGGCAAATAATCGAAGAAGGAAATAAGGTGGAAATTATTGGAGAGCTTTTATAAAAACAAGGAAGGTTTCATTGAAGCGCTGGAAAAACCAAGAAGGTTTCATTAAGCGCCTTTGAATTTAAAGTGTCTCCGCGAAAGCCTTCTTGGTTTGTATGAAGTCTTCGATAAAATCAGCAGGCCTCATTGAAGTGCTGAAAACCAGGAAGGTTTCATTAAGCGCCTTTGAATTTAGAGTGTCTCCGCGAATCTTCTTGGTTTGTGTGAAGCTTTTCGATAAAAAACAGGAAGATTTATTGAGCACTTTTGGAACAAACAGAAAGTTTATTGAATGCTATAATCCCAAACTCACGTTAAATAACATGCATGAAAAAGAGAAATAAAATCATTTATTGGATTGCTACCATCTGGCTCGCATTAGGAATGGTATCAACTGCGGCAGGACAGTTAATCAAAATGAAGGCTGGTCAGGGCGGGGTAGATATGATCATACATTTGGGCTATCCGGTTTATCTTTTAACGATACTCGGTATCTGCAAAGTGTTGGGAATTGCAGCAGTGCTTATTCCTAAATTTCCTTTACTAAAGGAATGGGCTTATGCCGGTTTTTTCTTTTTGATGGCGGGAGCGATATTTTCACATATTGCCTCAGGTGATCCTGTGAGTGCGATATTTCCATCGTCGCTGCTTTTAATCCTGGCAATGGTATCGTGGTATTTCAGACCGGCAAATAGAAAAATCATTTCAGCGAATGTTTAGGAGACGTAGCTAACATTCATCTGAATGCCTAACCGATTAATATTTTTTTGGTAAAAAAATAAGAAAAATGAAAACACCATTGTGGATTATAAGATATTATTATCCGCACCATTTTGGCAATGCGGATCCTTTACGGATTGAAAGAACAAGGAAATATTTTTTAGGAACCTTGTGATATTTTATTGTGTGCATTTGTTGCATACAAAGGATTAGGAATGTAAAAATAACTTTGCAACCCGCCCAGAATTGCCTGCAAAAGAACGTTTAATTAAAACGAATTTTAAAATAATTTCTATTTTAGTAGAGGCAAGGAACAGTCGGAACAGTCAAGAAATCGTACAATGAAAATATAATAAGATTCAAACTAAAAATAATGAGTAAAGAAAAAAAACCTATGACAGTTTCTTATCGCTAATTGGTGCGCCGGCAAAACGGGCACTTGAAAACAACGGTATCGACACGTTGGAGAAACTGTCAAAGTTTTCAGAAAAAGAAATTCTGAAATTGCATGGTATGGGAAAAACCTCAATTCCAAAACTTACTGCTGCTTTAAAAGCAGAAGGGCTTATCATTCAGGAGATAGAACAAATTATTTTATAAACAGAACAGGCGACGAAATAATTTTATTGGCATCCCCATCGAAAATAAATTGAATTAACAATGAATCCAAAGGTTGATTTCTTTTTCAGCAAAGCCACAAGATGGCAAAAAGAGTATGAGCAATTAAGGACTATTATAGCTATCGGATGTGGTCTCACCGAAGTACTGAAATGGGGTTGCCCTTGTTACTCATTTGAGGAAAAAAACATTGTTTTAATTCACGGTTTTAAAGAATATTGTGCGCTGTTGTTTTTCAAAGGCGCATTGTTAAATGATCCAGGGCATATCCTGATCCAACAGACAAAGAATGTACAATCTGCACGGCAAATTCGTTTCACCAATCTTAAAGAAATTGCAGATCGGGAGCACATTATCAAAGCCTATATTTATGAAGCCATTGAAGTAGAAAAAGCCGGACTGAGAGTGAAATTAAAAAAGACATCAGACTTCAAAATTCCTGAAGAATTTCAGAAGAAGCTCAATAAAAATGCTGCCTTGAAAAAGGCCTTTCATGCACTCACCCCAGGAAGACAAAGATCCTATATTTTTCATTTTTCTCAACCCAAGCAATCCAAGACACGTGAGGCAAGAGTTGAAAAATATATCCCTCAAATTCTCACTGGAAAAGGATTAGATGATTAATAGTTTTAATTTTTTTATTTGATCGCAGATAACACTCAATCAAATAATTTAAAGATGAAAAAACAAATCACAAAAGAAAAGAAGTTTACTCTCAATCAGATCATCGATATACATGAGCGTTTTGGCAAGTTGTCAACATTACTTCAGTATTTACAAGCGCTCAAAGCTATTGGTGTAAACTGGTACGATTCATTCGCAGCAGATGGCCACTCAGAATATTTTGGAAATGATAATCAAGAAGTAGTTTCTCTTCCGGTGCATCTAACTTTGACCATTGCAAAAACAAACAGCCGGGATGATCTGCAGAAGCACCTAAACCTCCATAACCAGGGCAAAATTAATTACCTGGAAATGTCTAAAAGATTAGCCGAAAGCGGAATTGAGAAATGGACATTTGATACAAGTAAAATGACAATTACTTACTACGACGGTGACGGTCATAAATTGCTGGTTGAAACCATTATATGACAGGTAATGTCAGTAACATAAAGTATGAAACATGAAAAGCAATAAAAGAAAATTATCACCATCACAAAGTGAAGAGCTATTCAGTATATTGGAAGCCCGTTTTGAGAAAAACATGCAGCGACATAAAGGGATTGTGTGGATTAAAGTACAAACGAAACTGAAAGCTGATCCTGAAAAACTTTGGTCGCTCAACGAAATGGAAAGAACCGGCGGTGAACCGGATGTTGTTATCCCGATGGCTATAGCGAATGATAAAAAGACAGACGAATACCTATTTTATGATTGTTCTGCGGAAAGCCCTAAAGGCCGCAGAAGTCTTTGTTACGACCATGAGGCTTTGGATGCAAGGAAAGAAAATAAACCTGAAAATAGCGCTATCGAAATGGCCGCCTCAATGGGTATCGAAATTTTAACGGAGGAACAATACCGGGAGTTGCAGAAGCTGGGGAACTTCGATTTGAAAACATCGAGCTGGGTGAAAACACCTTCAAACATTAGAAAACTCGGCGGCGCCATCTTTTGTGATCGCCGCTACAACACGGTGTTTGTGTATCACAATGGTGCAGAATCCTACTATGCTGCCAGAGGTTTTCGCGGCTCACTAAGAGTTTAATCTTTATACAATCAGCTTTCGATAAGTAGCATAAATTACAAAGTTGATTTCTATAAGTAGATAAAAAGTGGCAGAAACATGTTGCATATTCCTCCGGGACAAAAAGCAATAAAGAGAAATAAAAATTATGGAACCACGGCCTTTGCCGTAAACATGCCCTTGTAATATTTGCGGTAACCATATCCAAGAAGTATGTTAGGCACGAATAAAAGTACACCCATTAACCACCCAGACGGAACCAGTATCGTGTGAAATAATAAGACATTTAAACTGATAGGAAAAACTACCACAGCAAAGAATGGAGTATAACGGTTAAGCAGCAACGATAAGCCTCCTACGATTTGAATTACCTTCATCATGGGATAGATATAACCAACGCCCTTAAGCCCCGCAACTAACGCCCCTGTTTTACCGATATGCAGTGGCTGGTAAGGTATAAAGTGCAAAAAATAATCCAGGCCAAACACCAGGTAAAGAAATCCAAGCAGGAGGCGGCAGATTAATACAGTAGCTTTCATTGAAAAGATTTCTTCGGGTTAAAATCCAAAATTGAATAATTAAAATTACAAATCGCTATAGGATCAAAAAAAAGACCACGCCTGAAGCACACTTTTATTTGGTTTTAAACTTTACAAGTAACGGGTCTTACAGTATGCGATTCGATTAAAATTGGTTTTGCGTTGAAGAGCGGGCAGAACAAAATAAAATAAAGAAGAGTTTCCCTGTGAACATTAATTACTCACGTTCTTTCCTAAAGATGAGATTTCTTACATGCCGGTTGTTAACACAATGCTGACGATAAATAACCTAAGAACTTTGTCGACAAAATTTCACCTTATGAGTATCTATTTCCCCTTTTTTTTGCTAAATGTTTTTTATTCTTTTGAGCTGCGGGCTATAAGAGGTTCATTATTAAGCAATTTTTTTTTTGGCAAACTATTATAGGTACATAAATCCACACGTATTTTTTTAACCTAAAATTTTTTAACATGACAAACATTTTATGGACTGTTGCAGTTATCTGCGTAATAATTTGGGCTATCTCTTTTCTCGGAGGTTTTTTCACAGGCGGAATAATTCATATATTATTGGTAATAGCAGTAATTGC
>JALZAJ010000233.1 GCA_030948465.1 Bacteroidota bacterium | reverse complement strand
TTACTTTTTTATTGAAATGAAATTCTCCGCCGCAATCCAAAATACGTTTACGCATGGACGTTATAATCTGCGGAAGTTTGTTTGTGCCGATATGAGGGTGAGCTTCATACAGTATATTTTCATCTGCTCCAAAGTGCACAAAGAGGTTTAAAATTCTTTCGATATTTCCACGCTTGGAACTTCGGGTATATAATTTTCCATCGCTGTAGGTACCGGCTCCTCCTTCTCCAAAACAGTAATTACTTTCCGGGTTAATAATCCCCTGTTTATTTAACAACGCAAGATCTCTTCTTCTTTCCTTTACATCTTTTCCTCTTTCAAGAATTACCGGTTTTATGCCCATCTCAATAAGTTGTAAGGCAGCAAACAATCCTGCCGGGCCGCCACCGATAATGATCACTTTTTTATGTGAACGGGATACATTCTTACTTATAAATTCAGCCAGTGTTTTTTCTCGAAAAGGTTCGTTCAGGAATGCATTGATCGTAAGGTTGATCCATACGATTTTTCCTCTTGCATCTATTGATTTTTTTAAGACCTGATAGCCGGTTATTTCACTTCTTTTAATGCCTTGAATTTTAGCAATAGTGTCATAAATGGCTTCGCGATTGGATGCTTCAAATGGAGTAAGCTTAAGTGAAATTTGTTTCTGCATATTAGGTTGCCGCGTGTATAAATAAGAAACGTCAAACGTGAATTCTCACGCCTGACGTTTCTTGTTTCACGACTTTATTAAAATGGCAGATCGTCAATAGCATCCTGCGATGAAGAGGTAAACGTATCAAGGGGTTCAAGATGATCATCATCTGATGACGCTTCTTTGCCTGCCTGCAAAATTTGTTCTATACGCCATGCATCAAGGTTACTGAAATAAGAGATGCGGCCATCCTTCTCCCATTTGGAACCTCTTATATTGAAGTACACTTTTATTTCATCTCCCACATTGATGCGATCAACAATATTCGTGCGATCCTGCACGCATTGAAACTTTATAAAATTGGTAATGGTTTTCCCATTGATGTCTTCAGATTTTTCAACCACAAATTCACGAATTTTAAATGTTTCGGTTCTTTGTATCTGATCAAATTTTTCTAATAATTTTCCTGTTAGTTCGTAGCTCATGTTTCTTAATTTAATTTTTAAAGATAAAGTCATTTAAGTTATAATTTTTTCATTTAACGGCAGGCTTAAAAAATCTTTTGCACATTATTTTATTTTTTGATGTTGTTGATTTTAACTTAAAATAAAATTGATAAATATTTGAAATATAAAGACATAAAAATGGATGCCTCCGGTACAAGGCAATGTGGGCTTAACTCTTCATTTTTTTCAATCCGTTTCAATTAGTTTTTTTTTCTTTTTTATAAAACGCCATACTGTATAATTGATGAAAAAAACAAACAATAAAAAATTTTTTTTTCAACAAATTATTTTGATATTCGCTGTCTTACTGAGAAAATTTTTACAAATTGTTTTTGTTTAAATTTTTTTACGTGAAGCCCTCAACGGATATTTAAAAATCTACTAAAAGAGCTTACTGAAAAAAATGAATAAAGCTTGCGAAACAGTTTGGCAGAATTGTCTCAATATCATAAAGGATATCGTGGAGTGGCAACATTATAAAACATGGTTTGAGCCCATCACACCTGTTTTATTAAAAGAAGGAGTTTTAACTATTCAGGTTCCCAGTCAATTTTTTTATGAATACATCGAAGAGCATTATGTTAATCTGCTTGCAAAAACTTTAAAGAGAGAATTGGGTAAGGATGCGAGGCTTGAATATCGTATTATGGTCGATAGCGGCAACGATAATAATAAACCACTGATGATGGATATACCAGGGCATGGTTATAAATCATACTCCAACAATGAAATGGATTTTCCATTAGTAATAAACAATCCGGTTAAAAACCCTTTTGTTATTCCGGGCCTTAAAAAAATGCAGATCGATCCGCAGTTAAATCCTGTCTATGTATTTGATGCATACATCGAAGGAGATTGTAACCGGGTAGCGAGGCGTGCAGGAAAAACGGTTGCGGAAAAACCAGGCTCTACCTCATTCAATCCGTTGGTTATATATGGAGGAGTTGGATTAGGCAAAACGCATCTTGCACAAGCGATAGGAAATGAGGTAAAAAGATTGCATAACAATAAAGTGGTTTTATATGTAAGCTCAGAAAAATTTATTAACCAATTTGTTGATCATAGCCGTAACAATGCAATAAATGATTTTATCCATTTTTACCAGTTGATCGATGTTTTGATCATTGACGATGTGCAGTTTTTTATCAGGGCCGAAAAATCACAGGATGCATTATTTGCGATCTTTAATCATTTACACCAAAGTGGCAAGCAGTTGATCCTAACATCTGATAAACCTCCCAAAGATCTGGAAGGAGTTCAGGAAAGATTGCTCAGTCGTTTTCGCTGGGGCCTTAGTGCCGACCTGCAGATACCTGATTACGATACCAAGATTGAAATATTGGAAAAGAAGATGAAAAATGATGGCCTGGAAATGCCGAAGGAAGTAGTAAAATATATAGCCTACAACATTCAAAATAATATTCGTGAGCTTGAAGGGGCTCTCATATCTCTCTTGGCACAATCTTCGCTGAATAAGCGTGAAATTGATTTAGAATTAGCCAAAAAAGTATTGAGAAACTTTATAAAATCCTCATCAAAAGAAATAACGATCGATACCATACAAAAAATGGTATGCGATTATTTTGACGTGCCTTACGAAAAGTTGCTGCAGAAAACCCGTAAGCGGGAAATAGTTCAGGCAAGGCAAATAACTATGTTTCTGGCAAAAGCATTTACAAAAAATTCTTTAAAAACTATAGGCGAGCATTTTGGAGGCCGCGATCATACAACGGTAATTCACAGTTGCCAAACAGTTAAAGATCTTATGGACACGGATACCCTGTTTAAAGAAAGTGTTATTGAACTTCAGCAAAAAGTGCAATTGGCTGCCATGTGATCTGTTATTTCACCACAATATTTATTTTACTTTTCAAATTGCAAATGTTACTTTTGCAACCCTTAATATTTAACAGGAGAGGTGCCTGAGAGGCCGAAAGGAACGGTTTGCTAAATCGTCGTACGGGTTAAACTGTACCGTGGGTTCGAATCCCACCCTCTCCGCTGAACTGGAGAAAGTGGTTAAACTGTTCCACCACCCTCTCCAAAATTCTTTTAAGGAAATTATTCGGGGCGTAGCGTAGCCCGGTTATCGCGCCACATTTGGGATGTGGAGGTCGCAAGTTCGAATCTTGCCGCCCCGACAAAGTTGGAGGCCGCTCCGTTAGCAAATGGAACGCCCCCGTTAAAAAAAGCCACACGATTAAAAAAAGTGTGGCTTTTTTAATGAGATGATCGCAGTCCTGGGCCACAAATCTAAGCTGTGGCTTTTAAAATGAGAGCATCGGATTCCGATATGAGAATCGGGAAATTTAAAAGTTTGACTGCCTTTCGTGAAAGAAAATAGATATCACGAAAGCTCTGAGCCTATTTTCCCAAAGTAGGTGAAAGAAGGTAATTTTATTGAAGCAGTTTGCCTTTGCCCATTTGCTAAAGCGGCAGTAAATAAACACAAATGAATAAACAGGATTTCACGTTTTTTTTAAGCGGACCATCAAAAGTTAGAACCCGTTGCGTAACCTTATTACTTTTTTTTGAAGATAAAGGAAAAGGGCATCGGCATTGTAAAATAAGTTTTCAACT
>JALZAJ010000217.1 GCA_030948465.1 Bacteroidota bacterium | reverse complement strand
TACGAACCGGTGTCGATGGCCGGTGACATCTTAACCGTAGCAGGGATTTCGATATTATCAAGGCCATCAATTCGCATGATCTCTTCCACCACGTCTGCAGGTAAGGTAATATCCGGATTACTATAAGGTACGGCGACTGTAATATCGTCTATCCCTTCTCTAACAATCGAAAAATTCAAGCTCGTTAAAATATTCTTTACTTTTTCCTGATGATAATTCTTACCGCTTAAACGTTTTAAATAGTGATTTTGCAGAATGATTTCAGTCTCCGGTTTCGGCGCCGGATAGACATCGGCTATTTGAGATGCAAAGGTGCCTCCTGCAATTTCTTTAATAAGCAGTGCCGCCCTTTGCAGCACGTTGACGGTGTTACTTATATCAACTCCTTTTTCAAAACGTATGGCAGCTTCCGTCCTCAGGTTATGCCTAAACGAAGTTTTCCTTATCGTAGAAGGGTCAAACCAGGCGCTTTCCAAAAATATATTGGAAGTCGTATCCGTAACTCCGCTGTCAATACCGCCAAACACGCCACCAAAGCACATGGGTTCCATCCGTCCGTTGCAAATCATTATATCTTCCCGGCTGAGTTTACGCTCCTTGTTATCGAGCGTAATGAATGGAGTTGATTCCGGAAGATTTGTTACAATTATTTTATTCCCTTTTATTTTATCCGCATCGAATACATGAAGCGGCTGGCCTGTTTCTTGCAAAATGAAATTGGTGACATCAACCACATTGTTCACAGGTCGCATGCCTATACTTTTCAGCCTGTCTTTCAACCAGGAAGGTGATTCTGAAACCGAAATTCCCGAAATGCTTAACCCGGAATATCGTTGGCATGCGTCCGTGTTTTCTATAGTTACCGATATGTTTATTGAGTTTTTTTCCGCCTTGAAATTTTGTTTAAAAGGAGAAAGCACTTTCACAGGACGGTTGCTGTGGTGGGAAATATAAGCGCAAACATCCTTGGCAACGCCTAAATGACTCATAGCGTCCATCCGGTTTGGAGTAAGACCTATTTCCAGAATCCAATCGCTGTAAGTTTCGTAATATTGAGCGAGGGGCATTCCGGCTACAGCCTCGTCCGGAAGAATAATTATTCCCTCGTGGCTTTCTCCCATACCTATTTCATCTTCTGCGCATATCATTCCCTGGCTTTCAATACCCCTTAATTTTGTTTTCTGAATGGAAATGGGATTTCCATGTAACGGATAAATTGTGGCGCCAGCCGGTGCAACCACTACTTTTTGACCGCTGGCGATATTAGAAGCTCCACAAACGATTTGCAGCGTTTGACCATTTCCGTTACTAACGGCAGCCACCTTTAATTTATCAGCATCGGGATGTTTTTCGCAGGAAATAACTTCACCGACAAATAAGTCCTTTAAACCGCCGGTTATTTCCTCATATTTTTTTAGATTTTCTAATTCCAGCCCCACCGAAGTGAGAATGGCTCCTAATTTTTGAGGTGTATCTGCCATATCTGCTCTGGCTTCTTCAGGCAAATAATCGTTTATCCAGTTATAGCTTATTTTCATTTATACCGTATTACAACATCTCCGAAACTCCGGAAAATTCAAAAATAAGAAAGTTGTATTTAGAAAAGCCAATCAGCCTGTGAAACGGCTTTTATTACAAGCTTTTTGATAAAAAAAAGATGCTTTTTTTGCGCTTCAAAATCCGAAATTCAGAATTTTTCTTTAAGGATTTTTTTATTCAAAAGGCAGGAAAAACAGGATTTCTTTTCTTCACACGAGGATGTGAATTATTCATGCCGGATGGCTTAAAAATAATTTAAATTGTGTGAAAGGGCCTGAAAATTGTTGATAACTGCAAAATATATGGGAGTATAATTGTGAATGGAAGTGGTATAAATATAAGGGCTTAACAATTTCTTTAAATAGGAATTTGTACTTTAACTTAGTCGCCCTATCGGAAAATACCATCCCCAAAAAACATTATTTTAATTTCTTTCAGTAAAACGAGCTTATATATAAAATGGATCTTACTAACCTTAATAAAGATAGAAAAGCGAGGCGCAAAAGCGGTTCCCTTGAGTTGGGAACTATGATGTTTGGCAAAGTTCCTCCCCAGGCAAAGGACTTGGAGGAAGCCGTCCTCGGAGCGATCATGCTTGAGAAAAATGCGTTTGATGTAATTATCGAAATTCTAAAACCCGAATGCTTTTATGTTGAAGCAAATCAAAGAATATTCAGGGCAATGCAGGGGCTTCAACAAAAAAATTCTCCCATCGATTTGCTTACAGTAGTCGAAGAATTAAAATTCAGAGAAGAAATTGATCTGATTGGCGGTCCTTTTTATGTTACCAAACTTACTAATTCGGTTGTATCATCTGCGAATATTGAAACGCATGCAAGAATTGTTCTTCAAAAATTTATTCAAAGAGAGCTTATAAGAATAAGCGGCGAAATAATCGGCGATGCGTATGAGGATAGCACCGATGTTTTTGACTTGCTAGACGAAGCTGAAAGCAAACTTTTTGAGATTACGAACAATCACCTTCGAAAAGACTATGCCAGCATAGATACGGTATTAGTTAAAACAATCCAGCGCATTGAAGACCTCAGAACAAGGCAGGACGAAATTACAGGAGTTCCTACCGGATTTAGTTTACTGGATCACATCACTTACGGATGGCAACCTTCCGATCTCATTGTGCTTGCAGCCCGGCCCTCCGTTGGTAAAACGGCTTTTGCTCTTAATCTCGCCAGAAATGCGGCTCTTCATCCTACCAAGCCAACCGTGGTTGGTTTCTTTTCCCTTGAAATGAGTGCGGGCCAGCTTGTGCAGCGAATTCTTAGCGCCGAAAGCGAGATATGGCTTGAAAAAATTGCACGGGGGCGTTTGGAAGAACATGAAATGAAACAATTATATAAAAAAGGAATAGAGAGGCTCGCATCAGCGCCCATCCATATTGATGATTCGGCAGCTCTTAATATTTTTGAATTAAGGGCAAAATGCCGCAGATTAAAAAACAAGCATAATGTAGGACTAATAATAATTGACTATTTGCAGCTAATGAGCGGAGCAGGCGAAAACCGGAATAGTAACCGTGAGCAGGAAATAAGCCGGATTTCCCGGGATTTAAAAGGCCTTGCGAAAGAATTAAATATTCCCATCATAGCCCTTAGCCAGTTAAGCCGTGAAGTTGAAAAGAGAAAGGAAGGAAATAAAATGCCGCAGCTTAGTGATCTGAGGGAATCAGGTGCAATTGAGCAGGATGCAGATATGGTAATGTTCCTTTACCGGCCTGAATATTACGATATAACATCCAACGAACTTGGAGAAAACAATAAAGGCGAAACCCATGTTCGTATCGCAAAACACCGAAACGGGCAATTAGAGACCATTAAATTAAAAGCGTTACTTCATATTCAAAAATTCGTAGAGGATGACGGAGATGATTTCAGTACTAATCTGCCACAGGGCGGAAGTTGGAAGCCCGTAAAAGATATTGACGGTGACGGAGCTAAACTTTATATTCAAAAAGGAAGTAAAATGAACGATGGTGAGTTTGATGATGAAACACCATTTTAAAAATCTGATGCAATTACCCTACTTTTTCGAAGAAAACCTTCCATTTTCCGGAGATTTTATTCTTAGCGAAGAAAGCTCAAAGCACATTGCGCAGGTTTTGCGAATGCATGAAGGCGAGGAACTGCTCGTAACTAACGGTAGTGGCGAGGTTATAAATGCATCAATAATTTTGGTAGATAAAAAAAAGACCAAAGTAAATGCGAACAACCGAACAACGAGCGCAAGGCTAAGCCCTAAAGTATCTATTGCCATCTCACTCATTAAAAATACCAGTCGCTTCGAATGGTTTTTAGAAAAAGCAACGGAAATAGGCGTATCAGAGATCATCCCGCTTATATGTGCCAGAACTGAAAAACATTTTATAAAAAGGGATAGAATGAAAAATATATTGGTAAGTGCTATGCTGCAAAGCAGGCAATGCTGGATGCCGGAACTAAAAGAACCGGTTAAAATTTATGATCTTATGACCGGCCACTACCATCAGCAAAAGTTTATTGCTCATTGCTTTGATGGAGAAAAGCAACAATTAAATCACTTAAATGTAATTTCCGGTTCAAGCATTATTTTAATTGGACCCGAGGGCGATTTTACCGAAGCAGAAATCAATAAGGCAATTGAAAATAAGTATATTCCTGTAAGCCTCGGGCAAACCAGGCTAAGAACAGAGACCGCAGCTATTGTAGCTGCGGTCTTATTGATGAATAAATAAAGAAAGAAATGAAGCCGCTATTCCTGTACAACCAGACGGAAACCATTCCCATGAATGTTCACAATCTCAATTGAGGAATCGCTTTTTAGGTATTTGCGAAGCTTTGCAATATATACATCCATGCTGCGCCCGTTAAA
>JALZAJ010000214.1 GCA_030948465.1 Bacteroidota bacterium | reverse complement strand
AAGGATGTATCTTCTTTTAAGTCTTCAGGAAAAACTTTGATATCTATACTTTCTTCTCTAAATCCAACTTCTTTAAGAGAAGAATAAATATTTTCAACAGAGGGATGATAAACCGGAAAGTTTACTTTGTGCTTGTATTCGTTAAATGGAGGTTCGCCAAAAATATCATGAACTAAGTCCCATAATTTTTGAATTTGTCCTTCGTGCCCAAACTGAAGAATGGCAATGGCGCCATCTTTCATTGCTCGATAAATATTTTTTAAAGTGGTTTTAAAATTTTGTAATGCCTCCGCTTCATATCGTGTCTTTTCTTCAGAACCCAAATACATATACATTATATCACTCATCTCATAAGGTGG
Source organism: Bacteroidota bacterium (assembly GCA_030948465.1). Taxonomy (GTDB): domain Bacteria; phylum Bacteroidota; class Bacteroidia; order Chitinophagales; family Chitinophagaceae; genus Ginsengibacter. The sequence goes on along the minus strand of JALZAJ010000214.1, from coordinate 5,427 downwards.
TTGCCAGTGAAGACCATGATTAGAAAAAATAATATCCTCATTTTTTATTTCAAGCGGAAATTTATAAAATGAACCCACAATACCCTGCACAGTTTTTCCGGAACTTTCGACAAGATGTTTTACATTATGCTCGCTATAGTCTAATCCTGCAAGATCAATTTCGGTATCAGGAAAGTTTTCCTCTAAAGCATGCAGAAGCTCAATGGTAAGGTTACCTGGTCCGCAGGCTATATCAAGCACTTTAAGTTTTTGCGGGCTTTCAAATTTAGATTTAGCCATTTCAACCATTTGTTCAATAACATACCGGCCAGTTGTTTTTTGTGATGATGAATGACTTTCATAGTCTTCGCTCATGTGAAAATGTTTGTCTTGCTGTGCCATCTTTATGTTGCTTTACATTTTTATTTATGTGTGGTTGTGATGTTTCTTTGCTATATAACTTTTTGAAGCCGGGTTAAATGCCAGCGCTGATGTGTCGGATATTATCAGCGTACTTGATTTTTAAGTTAACTGTGTGTTCTAACCTTAGTAGAAAGTAATTTTAATTTTATTTCTACCTTATTACCTTATTCAAATAAAATTTTTATAATAAGGTAATATGGTTTGTTTTTTAAAAAGAAACATGATTGCTACTAAGGTTTCTGTTTATCATTAAATAAAAAAATTTGTATCTCTAATCACCTGTATTTATTATAATACCGTGTATTTTTTTATCACTCGCATTAATTTATCACTAAATTTTTTTCAACCGCAGTTATCATGTGAAAACTATCTGTATCTTCTTTAATCAATGGCTTGCCCGCATCAATAAATAGCCAACATAAACCCCCAAAAAATAATACACCCGAAACAATAAAAAGAGGTATGATAAAACTATGTGTAGCGTCAACAATTTTACCGAAAACAATTGCCATAAAAAAAGCGCCGAGCTGACCAAAACCGTTCATGATACCAGCAACAGTTCCGGCATTGTTACCACCTATATCAACACAGGTAGAAAAAGATGTTACTACAATTGGCAAATAAAAAAGATGTGCGATAATAAGGCTTGCAACTACGATTGTATTATTTGTGGTTACAGCAGTTAATAATAATAATCCTCCAATTATAAATGAAGAAATCATAGCGATGAACCGGCGGCTAAAGCGTACGCTTTTTCTTTTCACAAGCCAATCACCAAAAAAACCTGCTAATAAGGCACCGATAATTCCGGCAATAAATAAAGATGAGGTGATTATTTTCATTTCATTTTCTGAAAAATGTCTTCCTTCCTGTAAGTAAACGGGCATCCATGCTATAAAAAAATAATTTGCCCACGTGCAACAATACCAAGCCAGTACAAGCGCCCAAAGACTGCGATTTTTAAAAGCAATTTTCCAGGGAAATGGTTGTTTGTGATTTATAAAACGGCGGTTCTTTTCTATAAAATCTTTTTCCTCTTTTGTAATCTTTTTCATTTCAGAAGGATGATTTCTAAACCATAAAAAACATATCAATACCCAAATCAATCCTATAAATCCGTTTACAAAAAACGGAGCACGCCATCCGTAAACCACGGCAATTGGAATAACAATTAACGGGGCAAGAGCTGATCCTGCATTAGCGCCTATACTTAACCATGATATTCCTTTGGTAGTTTCGGTAACGGGAAACCAACGCGATATTGTTCCTGAACTGTTGGGATAAGCACCAGACTCGCCTGCACCAAAAAGAAAACGTATGCACAGCAACGAGATGAAACCTGTTGTTGCACCAGTTAATGCTGTAAACAACGACCACAATAAAACGATACGTATAAAAACTTTACGCTGTCCAATTCTGTCGCCCAATATGCCCGATGGAATCTCAAATAAAGCATACGCTAATGCAAATGCGCCAAGCACCCATCCGAATTGTTCATTGCTTAAATTGAATGCAGATTTTATTCTTACTCCTACCAGTGAAATTGAAATTCTGTCGAGATAAGTAATGAGCGTTAAAAAGAAAAGCATTATCAATACGCGGTAACGATATGGAAATGTTTTTTTCATTTAATGATATATGAGGTTCTATAATAAAAATTGTTTTAGTTAGTCTTTTGCAGGCTTTTATCAAGAAACTTAAAAACATCTGCTTTCCATGTTTCAATACTTTTAAAAATCAGATTGTGTGCGTCACTTGCAGAGTTTCCAAAGTTTGGATAGATCTTCAGTATGCGCGGTTTGTTGAGTTTATTCATAACACTATCCAATGATTGACCCGCGTTTGTAGAGTAATCGTTTTGTGCGTGAATAATCATAATGGGCACTGTTATATTTTTAACTGCACTGATCAAGCGGGTACGGAGCTGCGGAGAAAGATTCCAGCTATAGCCTGCCGGTGAAAAAACAATTACAGCCTTTAAACCATGATCACGTTCTGCAACCAGTAAAGCAAGTGATCCTCCAAAAGAATGACCCATTACCACCATACGATTCGTATCTGCATCTTTTCTTTTTCTCAGGTATGTTAGCCCTGAAATCATATCCTGCAATTGGTCTGTCTCAAGTTGTTGCTCTTGTACTTTGTTGCGTTCTTCTTGTCCGTTTTCTTTAAATGCATTGTACATCAGTACTGAACTGTTCACACCTTGCCCTTCTGAAAGACCAGCTCCTCTTCGAAAGAGAATAAGAAAAATGTAACCCTTTTTTGCAAATACTGTACCCAGTACTGATGTCTGTTTCAAAGCATCTGTAGTATCAGCGCCTCCATAACTTCCATGACAAAAAATAATTGTTGGAAAAGGACCGTTGCCTGCAGGATGCCACAATAAAGCCTTCAATGTTAGGTTACCGGATTGGACAATTACTGTATCGGGAATAAGGTCTTGAGCATACACTGACTGAATTAAACAACAAAAGAAAACAATCACAATGGATGTAAATGTCGCAATTGAAAATGGGTTTAGAATTTTTATTGGTGCAGTTCTTTTTATCACAGTAAAAGTTTTTAAGAATTTTATTTATAATGGCGCCGGCGCCATCTACACCGGAACCTTCGGAATACATAATATAAAATTCTTTTGTTAAGTAACCTTTCAGGCGGTTCAGGATCGTTGCAGAAAGAGCAGGATGGTGAAATAAAAAAGCCCGTTTAATTTTGCCCTTGTAACCAGAATTATTTGCGGTAAATGCAAAAGCTCACAATTCAAAAAGACTGCTAACTCAAAAACCGATTATATCCAGATGGTTGTAACAAGAAATAAAATTCATGGGCTAATCTTTCCCTACAAAAATTGCGAGATTGTCAAATGAGCTAATGGATAAATGGATAAATGATCTCTGTAAATAAGATTTTTCTAATCAAAGTGAATACAAAATTTTCCACACTTGATGAATTTACCATCCAGCAACTGCGCATGTTTCCCGGCGGCACCGGTGAATTAAAGCAGGGTGCTGAGGGATATTGGCCTTGCTTCAAAACCCATCAATGTTGATAGGAAGTTTCATATTTATCCAAAGTACCTGGCGGATATTCCTGGTTCCCGGTAATTCGCATATACACTTTCAACTTGTTATCATCGCTTCTATTTTCTTTTTTAAGGTAGAAGAACAATCCAAAACTTTTTTCCATAATTAATCATTTTTACAGGTGGTAATATTACACTTAACACATGATAAAATTTATACATGCATTATTATAAAATATTAATAATGAAAGACTTTATGTAAAGTCAGTGAGTCTTTTAAGTGAGGTAAGACTCACCAATTTACTCACTGAAAATGGCGATAAAAACGGAGTAAATATGAATAAAGTAAGAAAGTGTAAAACTTTCAAACCTTTGATTTTGCTGGATTTCTTAAACTCACATAATTGTAAATAACTGTTTTCAGCGGAGAGAGAGGGATTCGAACCCCCGGAGGTGTAACCCTCAACGGTTTTCAAGACCGCCGCATTAGACCGCTCTGCCATCTCTCCGGCGCAAAAATAAGGTTGCAAAAGAGTTCCTCCAAAATTTGTTTGATTTGTTATGGTATTGCTCCTGCGCCGCTTTATTCAATTAAATGATTCCTCTTTTTTTCAAATAATTATATCCGTCGAGAGTTTTAAAAAACTTTCTCTTGCAAAAACTTCATTTCTGGTGGGATAATTTTCGCAGTACAATAATGTATAAGGACATAAGCTTTTGTAGATCGCACTTTTCTCGTATTATGTTGTAAAAGTCTCTTTTCAATATTTTCACAACTGCCATAATACTTGCGGCCTGTTTTTAAACTATGTAATACATAGGTATGAAAGGGCAACTTTTAACTAACAGGTAAGTTAATTTTGAAAAAGCTATTTAAATAACAGGATGGATTGCAGAACCCCCGGTGTAACCCTCAACGGTTTTTTCCAAAGGAATCCATTCGAATCCCAAAAGGATCATTCGAACAAGACCGCCGAACAAGACCGCTCTGCCATCTCTCCGGCGCAAAAAATAAGGTTTGTGTTTTTTAATCAAAAAATAAATTTTTACACCCTGTATTTACCGGTCTTTTGCTGAAACTTTTTTCCGGCGTTTCTTCTTTGTTTACATTGCATATAAATTCATACTCATGCTTATAAAATATAGGGTCAATTTAATTTTTTTATGCCTTATTTCATACACTTGCTTTTCGCAAAACGGGCATTCCAAAGTCATTAAAACATTTCATATTGGTGGCAATGGCGGCTGGGATTATATCGCATTAAATGATCATAAATTATATGTTTCTCACGGTACGCATGTAAATATTGTTGATGAAAATAGCGGCGATTCCGTTGGAATAATTGAAGGGACAACCGGTGTTCATGGCATTGCTTTTTATAACGAACGTCATAAAGGATATACCAGCAATGGAAGATTGAATAACGTTTTTGTATTCGATCTGTTGACCAATAAAGTTTTAAAACAAATAGCCACAGGCGGCAATCCTGATGCGATCATGTATGACGCGTTCTCTAATAAAATTATAACCTGTAATGGAGGCGGAAGATCGCTCTCAATTATTGATCCACTCAATGATACTGTGGTAGCCACCATTGATTTGCAGGCAAAACCTGAAGAAGCAGTAAGTAGCGGAAATGGAAAATTGTATGTAAACCTGGAAGATAAAAACCAAATTGCGGAGGTTGATTTAAAAACATTTACTGTGTTGAACCGTTGGCCAATTACTCCAGGTGAAAGTGCTACCGGGCTTGCGATTGATAGAAAAACGAACCGGTTGTTTGCGGGTTGTGATAATAAATTATTAGTGGTTCTCAATTCAAATACGGGTAAGGTAATTACCTCATTGCCAATTGGGGATGGTTGCGATGGAGTAGTGTTTGATGAAAAAGAGAAAATGATCTATGCATCTAATGGTGAAGGAAATGTAACGGCGATCGAAGAAATGGATGGCGATAAATTTAAAGTAATCGCAACTATTCCTACCCAAAAAAGTGCAC
>JALZAJ010000202.1 GCA_030948465.1 Bacteroidota bacterium | reverse complement strand
AATTCGTAATTTGAAGGATGCATTTTCTTTAAAAGTGTGAACGAAATTCTGGTGTCCATTTTCCCAGTTTATAATAGGCAATCGTTCAATGCCATCAGGTAACTTAAGCGTTTCAGCCATAATTTTTATATTATTAATGACCCAGGGAATCTGTTGGAGGGCTATATGGAGCGCAACACCATTCAACTCTTTGGGGCATTACAATACCCAATGTTACAACGGATATCAGCGCAAAGCCAAGATTATTTTTAACACTTACTTTATTGATGTGGTTGAACCTGCTGTCGCAATGTGGATTAATATCTTTTGGCTGTACGAGCCCCCATGCAAATGACCAGGTTGTTTTTTTATTCAAAGGATTATTGGCAAAGGTATCGCAGTCATATTTGGAAACTATGTGAGTTGTGGTACATGAATTAAACGAGTGAGAACAAATGATTAATATGAAAACAAGGACGCCGGTTCGGAAATAATTATTGGCAATCATTTTATATTATTATTTGATCAGACTAAATAAATTATAAAATAAACAAATTCAAATCAAAGAGATCATCGCACGAAACTGTCTCCTAAATTTATTAAAACTACAAGCTATGCTGCAAAGATTGTGAAGTAAAATAAGAACCTTTTATATTTAAGAATTGATATAACTATCCAGATGTTTTATGGTTTGCTGCTGCTTTAAAATGGTCTCTTTTACTACATCGGTAATCGAAATAATTCCCTTCAATTGGTCATTTACAAAAACGGGCAAATACCTGATCTTACTATCAGTCATCAATTCCATACAATTTTCAATAGTATCTTCCGGCTTAATATGCGGCAGATCAGATGTCATGATCTCGCTCACTTTGGTATTAGTAGAATTTTTTCCTTTCAATATTACTTTCCGGGAATAATCACGCTCCGTTATGAGGCCGAGATATTTATCATTCTCCATCACCAGCACTGAACCGATATTATTGTCAGCCATTACTTTTAACGCATCAAAAACGGCGGTATCAGGAGTAACAGAAATGGCATTGCTGCCTTTGCGGGAAAGGATGTCGGAAACATGATTCATAACGTAAATATTTGACGGGTAATATACAAAAAATATTTAAAATAACTTTTCTGAAATCGATTTTTTGCAAATGATAATTTGTTGCGTGAAACCAAACATAGTGATTCTAAAATTCCAGGATGGGCTTACTTTTTAATTTTTAAAAATTCTTATTATGCTTAAATAATTGCCCCCGGGATTTTGTAAGATTTGCATATATGTTTAAAGTTTATTATTTTTGCCCCTGTTCAATACTACCAATCCTCTCCCGGCAAAACTACATTTCCTTTTTTTCTATATCCTTTCGAAATACTTGCATTAAATCACCTTTTAAATTTAAATTGTAAGTATGAAAAAAATTTACACAAGAGAAGTCGCAGACACATTAGTAGCCATTGGAATAATCACCGGCTTCTATGGTTTGATGGCTATCATTGCTCTACTTTTTGGAATGTAATTAAATATTACATTACTGAATTTATTTTATGGCACAGGTATTTTTTGTGCCATTTTTTTTGCTCTTATCTCAGGTTAATACAACTTTTTCCATAACATCCCCACCCTGTATCGTATCAAGAATTTCCAGGCCCTCTGTTACTTTACCAAAACAAGTGTGTACGCCATCGAGATGTTTTGTATTAGGCCGGTTATGGCAAATGAAAAATTGGGAACCGCCGGTATTCAGGCCTCTATGAGCCATAGACATTACGCCCCGGTCGTGCTGTTGTTTGCTTCCTTTTGTTTCGCAGTTGATTGTATATCCGGGTCCGCCCGTACCCGTTCCATTCGGGCAGCCTCCCTGCACCATAAAGTTTGGAATCACGCGGTGAAAGGTCAGGCCGTTATAATATCCTTCTGATATTAATTTTTTAAAATTTGCTACAGTGCCGGGTGCATCGTCATCGAATAATTCAAATTTTAAGGTCCCTTTTTTAGTTTGAATTTCGCCGGTTGTATATTTTGTATCACTCATTTGAGATGGATTTGATCGGTTATATTTTTTTGCGAAAGTAATGCTTACACATCATTTATAATGATGACAGAAGGTGATAAAATTTAATCAAACAAATTTATTTCCTGATTTAATACATTGGTTCAGAAAACGCTTTTTATTTCTAATTTTTTATTGTTGAAAATAATATGGTCTCCTGGTTTCTTTCCAAGTAATAAACGTGCAACCGGTGCATTAGGCGACACCGCCAAAACTTCTTCGTTATTAAAAATTAATTTACCCAAACCCGCAATGATAAAAAATGACATGGTATCACACGTTACAAAGCTTCCTTTTTGCACCGTATTGTGAACTATTTCGCAATTCACAGAGAACAAAGCTTTGAGTACTAACAGATTTGCCGCAAGCTGAGTCGCCTGCATATTTTTTTCAAGATGGCTCATGGCGCGTGAAGTTTCATACTTATCACCCGCACTGCTTTTCTCTTCATTATTCGCAGCATATTGGGCTTCCTCCATGGCAAGGCGAATTGCGCTAATACGTTTCTCAATAATTGCTATGCACTTATTTTTTAATTCTCTTTTTAACTGTTCCCTCATTTGTTGAGCCGGTTGAATTTAACTGGTAAAAAAAAATTAAAAATCATTCGGCGTTTTTTAAAATAATTCAGAAAGATAAAATGATTGGCTTAATGAGATAAACTTATTTTTTAAATTGAGTATTTTAAGTTGATTAACGATGTATATTTAATCGCGATATACTTTGCAATTTAACCACCCATTCATTTTATAAAAAATTTGCTTTGCAACAACGTAATCTTTCTCTTGATGTATTCCGGGGCATGACGATTTGTTTTATGATCATTGTAAACACGCCCGGAAATTCTGCTACCACTTTTTCACCATTGCTGCATGCGCACTGGCATGGCTTTACACCCACCGACCTGGTCTTCCCATCTTTCTTATTCGCCGTAGGAAATGCCATGAGCTTTGGCACTCACAAATGGGAATCCCATTCACAATCACAAGTGGTATTAAGAATTTTAAAACGCACAGCTCTTATTTTTTTACTCGGTTACCTGATGTATTGGTTTCCCTTTTTTAAGTTGGATAAAAATCATCACATCATCGCCTTTCCCATAAGCGAAACCAGGATAATGGGAGTTTTGCAACGGATTGCATTATGCTATGGCATCGCGTCTCTTATGTTGTATTATTGGAAAACAAAGACTACGGTTATCATAAGCGTTGCTCTTTTGTTTTTATATTGGATTATTCTTTACCAGTTTGGCGATGCCGCTGACCCACTAAGTTTACAGGGCAATGCCGGAATAAAATTAGACAAATGGCTTATGGGAGACGCTCACATGTATCATGGCGAAGGGGTTCCGTTTGATCCGGAAGGCTGGTTAAGCACATTGCCGGCTATCGGCAATGTTGTGGGCGGTTTTGTTGTGGGCAAATGGATTCAGCGAATGGGAAATACCTATGAAGGCCTTACAAAATTGTTATTAGCAGGATTTGGATTATTGGTTTGTGGTTACTTCTGGGATTTGTTATTGCCGATAAATAAAAAATTATGGACCAGCAGTTTCGTTGTATATACTGTTGGCCTCGATTGTATCATTTTAGCAACCCTTACCTATATTACCCAACTTGAGAAAAAAGTATCCTGGACAAAATTTTTCCAGGTATTTGGAAGAAACCCCTTGTCGATATATTTACTTTCAGAATTATTAGTTACTATCCTTTTCCTGATACCGGTTACTCCAAGGTATAGTTTGTTTGGATGGATTTTTAATAACCTGTTCAAATATGCAGGTGGTTATTTAGGCTCCTTATTATTTGCAATTACCTACATGTTACTTTGCTGGAGCGTTGGTTATTGGATGGACAAACGAAAGATATATATTAGGGTATAACCTTGGTTCGGTTTCATGCGTTGCTAAAAAAAAGCTGCGCTCAATTGCCATTTCTTTGTTTTCCCTCCAACATCTTTGTAATTTTTATAGAAACGGTTTTTGACTTAACTTATCACCTGAATAAACTCTTTATTTCTAATTTCCCTTAAAATGATTCGCTTTCCTGTTGCATTCTATTTACTTTTTTCCACTACCCTGCTGGCTGCACAGGTCACTAAAAAAAAAGCGGTTTTTATAATCGTAGATGGCGTACCTGCTGATCTGATTGAAAAGTATGAACTTCCTAACCTTGCACAGATTACTAAAGCAGGAGGCTATTCGAAAACGATAGTCGGCGGCGAGAAAGGCGGTTATTCGCAAACACCCACCATATCAGCAGTTAGTTACAACAGCGTCCTTACAGGCACCTGGGTGAATAAACACAACGTATGGGGTAACGAGATTACAGAACCTAATTACTGGTATCCAAATATATTTCGACTGCTCAAGGATCAATTTCCCCGGAAACGAATTGGTATTTTTTCTTCCTGGCAGGATAATCGTACAAAGCTCGCCGGTGAAGCAATACCGGAAGCCGGAAACATTGATTTTGATTATCATGTTGATGGATTGGAACTCGATACATTAAATTATCCGCATGACGAAAGTGGCAATTATATGCATCGTATTGATGATAAGATAGCTACGGAAGCAGCACAAAAAATTCTAACTTTTGCGCCGGATCTTTCCTGGGTTTACCTGGAATATACTGATGATATGGGACACAAATATGGAGACAGCCCGGAATACTACAGAGCCCTTTCTTATGCGGATGAACAGGTGGGGCGCATTTGGAAAGCGATACAATTAAGGCAGCAGAATTATAATGAAGATTGGTTGATAATTGTTACAACCGATCATGGCCGCGACGCTAAATCCGGAAAAGAGCATGGCGGCCAAAGTGACCGCGAGAGAGCGGGATGGATCATTACGAATGCAAAAGATCTTAATGATCGTTTCAAAGAAAACAAAAGCGCACTTGTTGATATTATGCCTACTATCGCCCGCTTTATGAACATCCGGCTCACGTTGATGGTTACACGGGAAGTAGATGGAGTTCCCTTAATTGGCGCCTTATCAGTAACTGACCCGGCTATTGATTATGAAAAAGGAATTGCAAAAATAAAATGGAAAGCTATTGATCAAACAGGCATGGCAAAAATATGGATGGCCGCTTCTAACAATTTTCAAAAAGGCGGTGAGGATAAATACAGGTTATTAAAATCAGTACCTGTGAAATCAGAAACGGCAACTATTGATTTGCATCAATTTCCTTCCTTCTTTTATAAAATAGTTATCGAGGGAAAGTGGAATACCGTAAACAGATGGATAATGGCTGACCCGAAGAACTAACGGCAATTTTTTTTATAACTGACTCTTTTTAAGAAAAAGTGGAAGGAAGTTATTTGTTTAATTAATCGAATTATTTTTTAATCTTTTCCCCGATCAAGGTATTTGAGAGCTGGTCATGAAATAATTGCCGGCTTTTTTTAAATGTGAAATACTGAATGATTAATGGAAAAATTAGTAAATAAGAATATCCTACAACCCACCTCACGATATTTCTCCATAAAGCCCTGAAAAAAGAAATGGGCCGTCCATCCCGGTCGGTGATTTGGAGCTTCATAATTTGTTTGCCAAAAGTTCCCCGCCATTTTGATGATTCCATAGCTGCGCAAACAATAAAATAAACACTTAATGCAAATAATAAAATAACATCAACCTTCTCTTCGGATACTTCTTCACCCTGGTTAACGAGAGCCACCGACGCGATTATAAATGCAATAAACATTACAGGGATCATCGTAATTAAATTATCAAGAAAGAAAGCGGCTGCACGTTTTCCCAGTACATCTTTATAGTATTGCGTACGCCAGTTTTCATCAAGTGGTATTTTTGAAGTTGCCGCGCTAACAGGCCTCACTGCCGGCCTTTGCAGATCCGCAAGGCGGTTAGTTTGCTGAAAATTATTCTCCGTTTTTATTTGTGGGCTGATCCTGTTGGCTGGTTGATCGATAGCGCTTTCAGGGGTCATTTTTGTTTCAGCCGCTGCAGGATGATGTATTTCCGCATACTCGGAAAATGCATTGATCGATTCATAAATATCACTCACAACGGAAGTGAGTGCATCATCTTCACTATTCCAGAATTGTTTATTATTAAGCGGCTGAAAATTTTTCGGCAGCAAAGGAAGATTGGCAAAAGGTGTTGATTTCCACAGGCAGTTACGAACCAATATTGGCAACATGATCGTTTCATTATTGTTGTAGCGGGCAATAACTTTTTTTGTTCGCTGATAGGTTTCTTCATCATCAATAAAATCTGCACTTATAAATGCCAGGACTATATCTGCCGCATACAAGCGCTGCTTATATTTATCCCTATCTTCTCCCGCCGGTATCTCGAAGTCACTGCTAATTTCAATAGGTATCGCAGAGTTTCGTAACGCTGGCGCCAGGTATTTTTTTATGGCGGCGCATTCCTGCTGATCTTCAGTCGCGGCTAAAAAATAAACAAGAATTTTATCTCTTTTTTTTACAACGGGGGCATGCGAAGTATCTGGCATGATGTAGAATTTAAAAAGTTTGCTAATTTATAACCTGTTCACTTTATTATTTTCAGAAATATCTTTTTCAGTTTTTTTGATTGTTATTTATGTAATCAACAAGTGCTTCAATTCCCTGCGCTATTTCAGTAAAAGCTTCGTCACGGTTTGGGTATTCTGTTACGGGTTTAGCATTGCGGGGAAGCGCCTGCAATTTAGCATAAGGCATTTTGCTCCAGTCGCATTTTCTAAGTATCACGGGTACTACATGCGCCGTTCCTTCCTCGTGGCGCTTCATGGCAGAAGCAAGTTCTTTATCCCAAATAAAATCAGAGCTATTAAAATCGATACTTATTAAAAGCAGAATAATGTTAGCCCGGCTTAATGCCGCCATTATTTCGGTGTCCCATTCCTGGCCTGGAATAAGATCTCTGTCATTCCACGATTGTATTTTGGAAGACCGCTTTAACACCTTCAGATATTTATCTAATTCTTTTTTTAAATCTTCGTCCGCATGTGCGTAAGAAATAAAAATATTTGCAACAGCCTGGGAATTATCTTCCATATTGGAATTCTTCTATTTTATGTAAAAAAAGTAATGTCTTAATTAAATTTTGCAAGGAGTTCTTTATCAGTTAGCCATTGAATGCATAAAACAAATCAAAAAAAAATGTTTTGATAAATTTATTAAACTATTTCCTGTTTGATAAATTAATTTCTGTGATTACCGCAATAAAAGGTTTAAAGGGAATTTAAAAACATTTTTGCCTTTTAATTAATAACGGGCACAAAAACAGCGGCTGTAACTATCCAAAAAAAATAAAGGGAACAGCTATCGATCAAATAGTAACAAGCAGCATAAAGCCCTTTTCTTCTGATGAACTTTTTAAAGTGAATGTACCGCCAAAAGCTTCCACTCTTTCTTGTATAATAGAAAAGCCACGGCCAAATTCCAGGTCTTCGGCGTTTATCCCCGTGCAATCATCATAAATAACCATGCTTATCGTATCTTTTAATGATCTTATTTTTATAAAAACATTCTTTGCATCAGAATGCCTCGCGATATTATTTATTTGCAGTTGCGCGACACGATATAGCAAGGTTGGTATATCGGTATCTGCTTTTTTTATTGCCGCATCGTCCACAACAACTCAGTAGTTAATTTCGTTTTTTGCGTCAAGCTGACCTAATAGTTCTTCTAAAACCGTTTGCAACCCAAGTCCTTCCAGAGCCAGTGGCGACAAGCGTTTAGCAATAGAACGAATACTCATGATCGAGTAATTCAATAACTCCTTTATTTCGTTTAGCCCTTGCCGTTCCTTTTCATTCATAAAAGCGGCTGCATTGGGCCTTTACAGAGTTGGGGATAGCTTTCAATTCTTTGAAAATGAAATAAGTTATCTAAACGGAAATACCGCCTCCCGGCCTTATGGATATGCCCTGTTATTGGTTCTTCAACTCAAATTGAATGGGTGCCCAGAAAATTGATCTGGAGACCGGTGAAATCTATTGAGATTCAGATGCAGATTAAAGCAAATATTTTATGGCAGATTTATTGTTATAGTGTAAATAAATATTAATCACAACCAACTTAAAATTTAATTACAATGAGTGTAGATAACAAACACGTGGCAACTATTTTATTAGGAGCCGCAGCAGCCTTCGGTGCATATAAATATTCTAAAATGACTGAAGAAGAAAAACAAAAAATGGCTGATTCTCTCAAAGACAAATTTCATAAACTAAAAGAGGAGGCAGAAAATGCAGGCGATACTGCAAAAAACTATTTCACTGATCTTAAGAATAAGGCTACCGATTTATTTAAAGAGCATTT
>JALZAJ010000198.1 GCA_030948465.1 Bacteroidota bacterium | reverse complement strand
TTATGAAACGCAGTGTTAATAGCCTGGCTGGATATACCATGGGCGCAACCGATGGCGAAATAGGAAAAGTTAAAGAGTTTTACTTTGATGATCAAAGCTGGACCATTCGTTATTTAATTGTAGAAACAGGTAGCTGGCTCAACGGCCGCAAGGTGCTTATATCCCCGCAGGCCCTGTTAACGCCTGATTGGGATAATAAAGTTTTTCCAATTGATCTCACAAAAGAAAAAATAAAGAACAGCCCTTTTGTTGATACGGTGCAACCGGTCTCCCGCCAGCATGAAATTGAAATGTACGAATACTATCCATGGACCAGCTATTGGGGCGGTGGCATTTGGGGCGGCGGAATGGGAACCTCTGGAATGATGACCCAGGTGCATGAACCCCTTGTAGAAGCGGTGAGAAGGGAAAACAGTACGGACGCTAAAGATAATGATGGTGATCCTCATCTGCGGAGCAACCACAAAGTTACAGGGTATAGTATCCACGCTATTGATGGCAAAATTGGAGACGTTGAAGATTTTATAATAGACGACACTTCCTGGAAAATAGATTTCATGGAAATAGATACGGGTCATTGGTTCCCCGGTAAAAAAGTGATCATCTCACCAAAATTGATTAAAAAAATAAGAATGGGATACTTCTGAAGTTATGGTTAATGTAACGGAAGAAGATGTAAAGAACAGCCCTGAATATGAACCCGGTAAAGCTATAAGCGAATCATACCAGGCAAACCTTCAAAATTACTATGGTGATTTGGCCAAGGAAATTTAGTGATTAACATTTACGGCCTCATCAGTTCCTGGTAGTGTTCAACATTTTTAATTACATCTAATTCTAAATAAAATGACCGAAAATAAAAATGACCAGCACAGTCAGCAAACCAGTAACAATTCCGATCAGCAATCAACTCAACATACTTCGGACTCCGATCCGGATAAAATAAACATTAAAACGCAGGAAATCGAAGAATGGGATGTCGTAATGACCGATCAAAGAAGGCCGCAATTCCGATCAAGCGAAAACTTTCGAAGAAGAAACTACTAATGTGATTGATAACAATTTTTCAGATTACAATTTAGGCGCTGCCGTGTTCATCGTAACAGGAAAATTTATTTAGGGTATGCCTACCGTTAGAACAAGGCCAGGTACTATTTTTAATACAACATATTTTTGCAAAATGTTTGTTCGTTTAGAGAATCGGTTCTCAATTAACCATAATCTAAAAGATAGTTTTTCAGGATTTTACCGCCTCAACTATTTTATCCTCATTTACTGCTTTATCAACTAATTTATTCAAAGTAAGCCCCTGAACTATTACAGAAAATATCACTATAAAATAACAACAGGAAAGAATGACCTGGCGGTATGGAGATAAAGGCAGGGATAGCGCCATCGCTATGGATATAGCGCCACGCAAGCCGGCCCAGGTGAGTATAGAAAGATTTACAAGGTTCACTTTTCGCAACGCAAAAAAGGCAATTAAAGAAACACTTGCCACTCTTGCAATGAGTATAATTAAAATTGAGATCAACCCTATCAGCCAAAAATGTCGCAAGAAGGGCAATATTAAAAGCTGCAGGCCCATCATTACAAAAAGAATCGTGTTGAGTATCCCATCCAGCAATTGCCATACACGATTTAGAAACTGGGTAGCAGGATGATCTTTACCAAAACTATTATTGCCTACCACCAGCCCTGCCACAACTGCGGATAAAGGTATAGACGCATCAAACTTATTGGCTACTACTGAAATGCCCAGTACTACTGCAAGTGAAATTAAAAAGATGGATTGAAAATCCGTTATAGACTTAATAAGCCGGTAAGCGATAAATCCCATTATTAAACCGATAACAACACCCCCGATAACCTGCGTGCCGAATGAACGCAGTGTTTCAATTACTGAAATTCTATTAGTGGACTGTTTCGTAATCCCCAACATGGTTACAAAAAGAATAAGGCCTACCGCATCATTAAACATAGACTCGCCGGATATAATGGTTGCTAATTTTGGGGGAATCCTTGATTTTGTTATAATAGCGCCAACAGCAATCGGGTCAGTCGGTGAAATAAGAGCGCCAAAAACAAAACAATAGATAAGCGGAATGTCAATGTGCAAAAGATAAGCCGCCCCAAATAGCAATCCCCCAAATACACCTGTAGAAACAAATACGCCGAGTGTGCTCAAAATCAATACAGGCCTTCGCAATGCTTTTAGTTTCTGATAATCGAAATGCAGGGCGCTGGCAAAAAGTAAGAAGCCCAACATTACGTTTAGCAATACCTCAGAAAAATTAATATTATGGGCAAGAGTGGTGAGCAGGTTAGATTTTTCATCGCCTATTCGACCGATTATCAATACAACAATAGATGCCACAACTGACATGGTCATCATCCCAATCGCCCCCGGTAACTTGACAAACCTTTCGTTCAAATAAGAAAAACCGGCACTGATAATTATGAGGATTGTTATAATGGAAAGTATGTCCAAAGTAAATAGCTATTATTTAAAAGAAGTTACAAACTTACTGCAAGTAAATATCATACCATATCCTGGTTGGAAGACCCAACTATATCATTAATAAAAGAAATTTTTTCAAAAAAAATGCCTAACTGTATTAAAAATTGTTTTGACTAACAATGGTTTTTTATAAGTACAAGCTTTGCTTCAGCTTAAGATCTGCAAACGGATTTATTCCCATAATAGCACTTACCGGCTATATATTCCATCACCTTATGTGGTTTGAATATGAATAAAAAAATATCCCCCAACATTTTACGCTCAAGAAATCTCAAGTTCAACATTAACCTCTCTATAATGTGTGAATAATGTAACAAATCCTGAGAAATGTGTAACACCGGGTTGAATAAACACTGCCAACTTTGCATTGGCCTCTCTTTTACATCGACAATATTAAAATCACAAAAATGGAGTTTTTATTTGAAGGTAAGGCAGCGCTGGTAACAAGTGCCGCATCCCTATAGGGCGGGCAGTAGCTTATTCTTATGCGGCTAG
>JALZAJ010000171.1 GCA_030948465.1 Bacteroidota bacterium | reverse complement strand
GTTTTACTCCAGGTGATGATTGACCCCCATACCAATACCTATCCAAAAATAGCTTTTGGTAAGCCGATTACAGAAATGGAGCCGTTAGCAAAACCCATTGAAATGGAAGGTACGTGATCGGCTGCCTGTATAAGAACGTTGAATTTCAACATGGAATTTTGCCCAAAGCTTCCCTTTAGAAAATAATCTCTCCAGGCAATTGCCAACGCACAATTAGCCAAATCCATCCTGCGGGTTTACAAATTCTATTAATCCGTTATTGTGCTATAACATTCCCCGGGTTTTTAGCAGTATAACTTCTTTATAGTCGATAATAGTTTATTACATACTCCGAATAAATTGGAACTGAATAATCATAGTTTTGAAACAAGATATCCGGAGTTTTCGGAAGTACAAGGGCTACCATAAAAATATTACTAAAACATCGGTTTAAATTCTATGATGGCATTCATAAATAAATATTTATTAGCGGGTTCTAAAAGAACGATTGTCGTAAAAAAGAATATTCTTGGCTCATTCGGCGTAAAAGGATTAAGTATATTAACTTCCTTTATTCTGATACCATTCACAATCGATCTGCTCAATAAGGAAAAATATGGAATTTGGATTACTATTTTTTCCATTGTAACCTGGTTTAATATGATGGATATTGGGTTAGGAAATGGATTCAGAAATAAATTTTCAGAGGCCATTGCGGTAGATAAAAAAAATCTGGCAAAAGCGTATATACAAACTCTTTATTCTTCCATGGCAATCATTTCAGGCTTGTTATTGATGTTATTTTTCATTGTTAATCATTTCCTGAATTGGTATCATATTCTTAATATTCCGGAACATTTCGATGAAAATATCGATCTCATAACAGGGATCGTTTTTGTTTTATTTTGCGGGCAGCTTATTCTTAAAAATATATCGACAATTTTACTTTCCCTTCAGAAAACAACTTTCAGTAACAGCTTGATATTTTTAGGTAATTTATTGGCATTGATTCTTATCTTTTTATTTGACAAATTTTATACAACCAGTTTGCTTTCTATAGCCATAATTTTTATGGTGTCACCAATTATTGTTTTTAGCATTACAACCATCATAGTCTTCAATAATTATTTAAGCGAGTTTAAACCATCTTTCTTTGCTATTCCGCAAAAGAAATATTTTAATGAGCTAATGACTTTAGGAATTAAATTTTTTTTAATTCAAATTACCAGTATTGTGATGTTTTCTTCCAGCAGCATTATTATATCGCAGCTTTATGGTCCATCTTCGGTTACCCCTTATAACGTGACCTACCAATTATTTGCTGCCGTACAGATAGTATTTGGTATTATAATAACTCCATTTTGGACGGCTTTTACTGAAGCGTATGCAAAAAAGGATTATAATTGGATTAAAAAATCTCTCAAAAAATTGGTACTTCTTTGGGGTATTTTCTCAATAGGTATTTTATTGTTATGGCTTGTTTCTCCAATTATTTTTAAAATTTGGCTGGGTGATAAAGTCATAATTCCCCATCAATTGTCTTTTCAATTTGCATTATTTTCTGTTTTAATGACATGGTCCACAATTTTTTCATTTTTTTTAGCAGGAATCGGAAAAATAACTATCTCTTTATATGGAGCAATTTTTCAATGCATTGTTTATATTCCACTGGCTATTTTTTTAGCAAAAGGAGCAAATCTGAATACAGCCGGAATAGTCCTCGCTATAAATATAAATTTATTAATACCAGTAATCTTCTTATCTCTGCAAACCAAAAAAATAATAAACGGAAAAGCCTATGGTATCTGGAACAGATAAGGAAAACTTCCTGTTATCGATAGCAATCCCCACCTGGAACAGATCTCAAAATTTACAGGAAGCATTAACTTATTTATTGCCGCAGATAAATTGCTGTAAAGGCCAAATAGAGATAATAATTTCTGATAACGGCTCAACCGATAACACACAAAGTATCGTAACAAAGTTTATAGGCTTATACCCTGATTTAAATATTATCTCAAATAAAAATAAAGAGAACCTTGGTTTCTACGGCAATTTCAGGAAATGCAGGGAGATAGCTTCGGGGAAATATTTTTGGGTTCTTTCAGATGATGATTATGTGGGACCTGGTTTAATACATGTAATTCTAAAGAAAATATCTGAATCGAATGATTTAGCCGTAATTTATTTGAAGCTTGATAAACTGCAGCAATCTTTTCATATTTATAATTTAGAAAGAGACTCGCTTCTAATTCAGGAAGGTTACACTATCGGCCTGATAAGTAGCGTCATCTTCTTGAATAGTAAAGAGTTTGACGAAGCTATATATCAAAAATATACTAACAGCGCATTTATTGCTTTCATATTTTTATTAAATGCTTTTAATTATTATAAAAATGTACTCGTTATAAAGGGGCATTGTTTGATGGCGGCCAATGCTAAGCCCAAAGGATATAATTTTTTCGACATTTTTATCAATCACATGGAACATGTGATAGAGTACATGCATTTTATAAAACTGCCAGGTAAAATAATTATTAAATTCAGATGCGCCTATCTAATAAATTTTATAAGACAGTACTACATAATATATAAAGGTGAGAAGATACTAAAGTTTGGGAAATTTGAACCGTCGGAAATCTCGTCCATTAAAGAAATCGAATTTTGGATACACAGATCCTATTCTGATTTGAAATGCTATTGGCTGCAATTTTATTTATTGACGCTTGTTCCTGCTTATTTTTTTACTTTAGGATTAAAGATTCGAAGGTTGATTCTAAAAAAACAAAATTGAGATCGTATTAATTTTATGGCGGAGCAATGAACTAATGTTGGATATTATTACATCAATTTGATTTTATACCTGAAAATATTTCCACTAATAAAAAATAATAAAAAGATAAAGGTTGTGATCACTGAAAAAATTATTGCAGTTTTTAATTTACCTAACGTAATTTTTTTCATAGGATAGTCGGCGGCATCTATCACCTGCATCAGGGGTATACTTTTCAGATATTGAAAACGAGCTAATTCAAGATTTTTAAACATCTCGGCATAAGCGGCACCGTAAACCTGGGTATTACTTTGTTCTTTTGCAAGCGGAACTCCGGCATTCGCAAAGGCAGTGTTTAAGTTAGCATCTTCTATGGCAGCTTTATTTGAAATGGCTAAATCTAATTTCCCCTTCATCGCCGGAACCCTATTTTCTAAAATATCCAATGTTTCTTTTGCCTTCTTGCTGCTGATCACCGTGTAAAACCGATTGGTTTCATCAATTAATTTATCGGTGAAAACCTTTGTAAATTTTTCATTATTACTATTTACCATTAATTCATAAATGTTCAATCTTTTGTCCGGCCTTCGTGCTAAAATATGGCTTGTTTTAAAATCTAAAAAAATATTATACAGAATACTGTCTTTGGAATATGAAAACTGACCTCTTGGCTCGCCGGGATAAAAATGAATTTTTGATATGTCTTTTTTTTCTTCGGGATTGTTTTCACGATAATATTCAATTAAGGTCATGGGTTTATTTTCAAATGTATCAACGGACAATAATGCATTTTCAATCATCCGCCTGCTTAACATGATTTCTAAGATATTATCTCCCGTGAAAACCTCTTTAGCACCACCCAGAGAAATTCCAAACTGGCTCGCAAGCCCCATGGCCGCAGACATTCCTCCCGCTGAACCGCCTTCATCCAATGCAAATGATAAGTAACTTTGGTAAACAGGCTTTTGCATGCTGGCATAAACATAGCCGGCTATAGCACCCCCTAAGCCAATAATAAGAAACAGCCACCATTTATTAATGATGTTTTTAAAAATCTTAAGGAGAATAATACTCTCATAATTATTATGGGGTTTTGAATCATCATGTGCATGAACAGGTTCTTCCGTATTAATCGGTTCCATAAATAATTTATTTACTAAGATTATATATCACATTGGTTAGCAAGGCAAGTGATGATAATATAACTGACCATTCTCCTAATGAAATTCTTGGCTTGTTTCTGTTCGTCTTTTGAGGAACAAAAATCTCGGAGCGCGGCGAAATGGATGGATATGATCTAAACCACAAAAAATGCTTTACAGATTCAGCCTTACCATCCGGATGAATAACAAGAGCGCCGGATTTTCGGGCAGAGCTTGTAAAATTGCCGGCTTGTTCTACGTAATATTTAAGATTTTTATTGGGCTTAAAAGCCGCTATAGTAGGATAATAAACCTCCCCGGATATTTTTACTAAATTACTGCTGCGGTCCACTGTTAGGATGTCGCCTTCCTCAAGAGCGAGATTTTCTGTGCCTTCAGGGTTGGATAAGGCTGCTTTAAGATCGACACTTATTAAATCGTATCGCTTATATATTTCATTTCTCAACCGGGCATTTTGAGCAAGGCTATCACTGCTGATATTAAATATCTTTTGTAATAAACTTTCTCGCTCTTCTATTGATAAATTTGATTTCGCATTCCTCCGGATGGTGATAGAATTGCTGTCGGCCGAAGCTTTAAATCCGCCGGTTCTTTTAATAATATCACTTATTTTCTCTTTGCTTTTTTCTAATCCATACCGTCCGGGGCTTTTCACTTCACCCAGCACCAGTACCGTTCTTTGGGTTGTATAACCCGGAATCGTCTTAACGATTACCATATCAAATGGTTGAAGATAAAAGCCTTTGGAAAAATTATTCTCTGCCGAAACATTAATAGTATATATCTCGCTTTCGTTATGATTTGCCTTATCAACATTTGCATTAACAATTCGTCTTGAAATTTCAATATTGGTAGAATCTCCCGACTCCGTTAAACCGCCGACGGCAAGTAAAAGGTCATTGAGGGTAAGATTTTCGCGCCATTGAACCGGGCCGGGCTTTCTTACATTGCCCTCAACCGACACATAATTTTTATCGTTAAATTCAAAAATTGAATGAACAGCAAGAGAATCATTTTTCTTTAAAAAAACGGGTTTATTAAATTCCAGCACAGAATCAAGATTGATAGAAACTATTTCGGGCATTTTATTAGCAGCATACCTGAAAATCGAAACCCTTTTCGAGTAAGCATCTACGTTAAGTCCACCCGCTTTTTCAATGAGATCCTTTACCGTAAGACCCTCTGTTAGCTGGTAGGCGCCCGGCCTCAGCACGGAACCCGAAATAACAATTCTGTTTCCAAATTCATCCTGCAATTTTCCAACTTCATATTCATCACTTCCGTTTATCTTAAAAGAATTGTAGATGGGTGAAGGCAGATCAATGATCTTTTTTTCAGTATCCGTAATTCTAACAACGGTTACGGCGCCCCTGTAAGCATTATCAGTAAAGCCACCCGAGTATTTTAGAAGATCAGAAAAAGTTTCGGAATCAAGCATCTCAAATTTCCCTTCCCGTTTCACATTGCCGGAAAGAGTAACGCGATTTTTATAATAAGGAATTCTAATCACATCTCCTTCTTTCAATAGTATATTGTCTTTTTGATTTCCATTCACCAAAAAATCGTAGAGATCGGCAGTTCTCTTTATTTCGTTTCCGCGTATAACTTCAATGTCTCTGAAGCTGCCCATCGGCGTAGGCCCTCCGCATAAATAAAGTATATTATAAAGCGTGGTCAACGAAGACACGGTAAACGTCCCGGGTTTTTTAGCCTGCCCGATAACGGTTACTCTTATACTTCTTATCTTACCCAGCGATATTTGAACTTTCGTCTGTCCTGTATTGATAGCCCGGTATATCGTTGAGGCAAGTTTTGATTTGATTTTTTCGCCGGCTTGTTCTATACTTAATCCACTTACTAATAGCGGGCCTACATTGGGTATATAAATTTCGCCACGTTCATTCACTTTGAGATTATATTGCTTCTCGCTATACCCGTAAACAGAAACAACAATTTCATCGTCAGGCCCTAAAATATAATTAGCCGGGGCCGGAATGCGTAAGTTCGGTTCAAAAACCAGGCTGTTAGTGGTAAAAAGTTCTGAACCAAAAATGGTCTGATCATTTTTAAATGTCTGTGAAGGAACGCTTGAGCCGACACTGTCATATTGGTGTTGCATGGTTATTTCGCCGGTAGTATCTGTGCTATTATTGTCTTTCGGCATCGCCTGCCTGTCTTTAGTTAAAAGCTGCAACCTGCTCCGCAATTTAATAATTTCCGACGCAGGTAACCCTCTTTCAGCAACCGCCTTATACAATTGCGATTCTGAAAGGCCATTATCCATCGCCCTGTTATACATAGAGGCAAGATCGTCATCACTGTAATCATCGATATGTATCCCGGAAAGGTCTTTGGCGTTTAGTAAATTATTTTGAGCATGTACCTGGCTTGAACCAAACAGTATCTCGAGTAAAACGAATAATACTATTCCAACTAATTTCATTGATTTCTTCGTTTAGATGTTCTCTATAGTTTAGGGACGATAAAATTGCGTGCGAAGTTAATAATATTTTGATTACAATATTTAGAGTGAAGC
>JALZAJ010000166.1 GCA_030948465.1 Bacteroidota bacterium | reverse complement strand
GCTTCTCTGTTATACTTACTTCTATATTCAATCGGCGATAATCCGGTAATCCTTTTAAAAATGGTTCTGAAAGATTTCGTGTCTGAATAGCCAACAGCGTACATCACTTCGTTTATATTTTTCCGGCCGGTTTCCAGGGTTTTCTTGGCAACTTCAATTTTTACCCGTTGAATGTATTCTGTTACCGTGTTGGCAGTAGCTTTTTTAAACCTGCGTTCCATGTTTCTTCTTCCGAGGGCAAACATGGATGCTAACTGGTCAACCGTAATTTTTTCTTCGAAATTATTTTCAATAAACTCCTGTGCTTTTTTTATTGGCTCATCGTCATGCGATTTCTGCCCCTGGAAAATAATGAATGGCGATTGGCTGATGCGGTCAATATCGATCATAAACATTTTTGCGATCTGAACCGCAATATCCCGGCCGGCATATTTTTCAATAATATATACCACGAGGTTTAAAAATGAATAAGCTCCGCCGCTGGTGTAAATGCCATCTTCCTCAGTAATTATTTTATCATCCACAAGATTTATGTCAGGAAATATTCTTCTGAAATCATTTGCGGCGGTCCAATGGGTTGCGCATTGCTTTCCATTTAATAAACCGGTAGCGGCAAGAAAAAATGAAGCAATGCAAAGGCTCGCCACTTCCGCACCTTTTTTATATTGATCTACAATCCATGGAACAAATGGTGCATTATCTTCCATCATTTTGTTCGGCTCTGCATGTATTGCCGGAATTATGATCAGGTCTGTTTTTTTGACATCCTTAATTAATACATCTGGCGCAATGGTAAATAAGCCATTTCGCTGGCTCGTTTCTTTTGAAATGCCCACGAGTTGCACTTTAAATAACGGAGCCTGTCCCATATTTTTTCTAATGGAATTCACTTCGTTAAATATCTGGTGAGTTCCCTCGATATTTACTACGCTTGTATGGCCCTTGGGAATAATTATTGAAACATGTTTCATAAAACTGTATTTTTTTGGTTATGATGTCGCGAGGCAAAAATAAAACAACTTTTTGTCGCAATCAACCTCTTATATTGGCGCATTTGCACCCTTCTGTTTTTACCTGAACATAGTAGGTTTGCAATGGAAGATGGTTCGTCAGGCCACAGAACACAAGTACATCTATAGCGGATAAATAAATTGTAAACTTTTTTAAAACACAAATTATGTTTCATGATTCTAAAGTATTCAGCAGTTTCTCAGTAAACGATATTGGAAAAGCGAAAGACTTCTATTCCAAAATTTTGGGGTTAGAAGTTAAGGAAGACAAGATGGGACTTTTGGAATTGCATATTTCCGGCAGTAATAATATTTTGATGTATCCAAAGCCTGAACATACTCCTGCAACCTTTACCGTTCTAAATTTCCCGGTCGAAAACATTGATAAAGCAGTGGATGATCTTACCGATGCCGGAGTTCATTTCGAACAATACGAAGGGGAAATACAAACAGACAAAAAAGGAATTGCCCGGGGCGAAACGGGGCCATTAATTGCATGGTTTAAAGATCCCGCCGGTAATATTTTGTCGGTGCTTGAAGAGCGCCCGTAGAACTTTTTTTATAAAAGTTAAAAGAATTACTGCCCTCGTTGTTACTGCCAACACGATCGCTTCTAACTAATTTGTTGTCCCGTTCCCAATTATTAACTGTGTAACTAATATACAAATGACGTCAGATAAAACAGACTTTAAAGAATTATTCAATTCACTTGGTGAAATATCAACTCGTTTTTTAGAACTGATTTCTTCAGCAAAATCAACTACGTTAAATAATGTGCCGTTTGCCGGAAGCTGGACAGCGGCGCAGGTGGCCTCACATGTTACTAAATCCAACAAAGCGATTGAGCAGGCTTTACATATAGAAGGCAAACTTTCTGAAAGAAATCCCGGCGAAAGAGTGGAAGAACTTAAAAAAATGTTCCTGAATTATTCTGCCAAATTTCAATCGCCCCAATTTATTATACCGACGCAGGATATATATCAGAAAGAAATTTTGGTGGCCGATCTTAAAAACTCCATGGAAAAATTGAAAGAAACCGGTGAACAATCTACTCTTTCAGAGATCATCAGCCTTCCTGCATTTGGCGAAATAACAAAATTTGAGCTGCTTCACTTTGTATTATATCATACGCAACGGCATCTTCATCAGCTAAAAAATATTTTTAAAGTTTTGAAAACAAAAAATTAATGGAATAGATAATCCGCAATTAGATACGTAATAAACCGGGCTTAATCAACTTTTAAATTAATAATTATGGAAAATATAAATGTCAAAGACAGCAGGATGGCTTCTCTCATTGTTTTGTACGATATGCATACTACTTACTTCGGAAATGCGATCGCGGGCATATCCGACGAAGACGCACATAACCGGCTAAGCACAAATGCTAACCATGTGGCGTGGCTTACCGGCAGCCTGGTAGAGCAAAGATTTGAAATAACAAACATGCTTGGTTATCATAACGACCGTAAGCCGGTACAGGCGGCACATGAGCTATTTAAAAATAATAAGGGCATCCAGGATGAGGTTACTTATCCATCACTAACTGAATTTAAAAAAGACTGGGAAATCATCAGCCCTTTACTAAGAGAAGCGCTTTTAAACGTGAGCGGTGACAAGCTGGGTGAGTCATTTGAAATGATGCCAGGTATGAAAATGACTTACTATGATCTGATAACTTTCGTAATTTATCGTGAAGCAAACATTATTGGCCAGATTGCTTTATGGCGCAGGTTATTAGGGTATGAAGCGATGAAGTATATGTAAGGTGATATTTAGTTTTCAGGTATTGGCACAGTGATAACAAATTCTGCAAATTCTCCTTCTTTAGTTCGTACTTTCAGTTCTCCGCCGTGCGCTTTAATAACATCATAACTTAGCGACAACCCTAATCCTGTGCCCTGTCCTGTTGGTTTTGTAGTAAAGAAAGGCTGAAAAATTTTATCAAGCACTTTTTGCGGCATGCCGGTTCCATTATCCCGCACCCTGATTTCCAGTTTATCATTGAGATGTTTAGTGCTCACGGAAACAAGCGGCTGATATGCTTCGCCAAGCTGTTCTTTTTTTTCTTTGGTAGAATAAAATGCGTTATTAAATAAATTAAGAAATACCCTTCCAAAATCCTGCGGAATTATATCAATTTTTTCGATGGTTTCATCAAAATCTGTTTTAATAGTGGTATTTATAGACTTGTCGTTTGGATTAAGGCCATGATAACTTAAGCGTAAATATTCTTCCGCCAGGGTATTTATATTGGTAAGCTCCTTTTGTCCGGTGCTTTTCCTTGAATGCTGCAGCATACCCTTTACAATAGCATCTGCCCGCTTGCCATGGTGGTTTATTTTTTCCATGTTTTGCGCAAGGTCCGAAATAATTTCAAGGGCATATTCCTGATCCGCTTCGGGCAAATTTTTAAGCGGGCCATCTTGCAGTTCATGCAAGAGTTCAACATTTATTTCAGAGAAATTATTTACAAAATTTAATGGGTTTTGTATCTCATGGCCAATGCCGGCGGTAAGTGTGCCCAGTGAGGCCATTTTCTCAGATTGTATAAGCTGCGCCTGGGTTGCTTTTAATTCTTCTAATGATCTTCTTAGCTGTAAGGTGCGTCGTCCCACCTTTCGATACAATTTAAAAAGTATAAAGGTTATTGCAAAGACAAACAATAAGCTGGCTGCCAATGTGTTTCTTGCAAATTTTTGTCTTTTTAATTCCAGGCTTTGCAACGCCTGGTCCCGGGTAAGAATATCGATCTGACCTTGCTTTTTCTGAATGTCGAAATGTGTTTGAAGGTTAGTGACTTTTTTGGCAATATCTACATTAAAAAGGGTGTCTTTAATATTGGTATATAACGTTTGATATTTATAGGCCTTCCCAAAATCTTTAATACTGGCATAGGTGTTCGCCAGCCCGAAGTACGCTTCCTTTAATTCCTTTTTTAAATTGATATCACTTGCTGTGGATCTTGCTTTTTCATAAGCAATCAGCGCTGAATTATAATTTCCTTTTCTATAATAAGTGTCTCCAAGGCCAAGATAAGATTGAACAACGTCTAATTGAAGACCGAATTTCATGGCAAATGAAATTGCTTTTTGATGGTATTGCTCCGCTAAATCGTAATCACCTTTCCTGGTGTATGTTTTACCAATATCATTTAATGAATAAGGAATATTTTCGGTGTTCTCGTAAGCCTTAAGAGATTTTTTAAAATAGTATAATGCAGAATCGTCTTTATTCCTGTTTAAATAAGTTTCCCCGATATTTACCAGCAACCCGCCCATTACATTTTTGTCTTCAAGTTCTTCACTAAGAGTTAACGCCCTGAAATAATAGTCTAAGGCTTTGTTATGCGTGAATTCATTATTGGAATAAAGAGTGCCAATATTGCCCATGGCAATCGCCATTTTATGTTTATCGTGCATTTGTTCCGCAATGCGCAAGGACTTAAAAAAATAATCCAGCGCCCTGGGATCATCGCCCTGGTTCATGTAAACAGAACCAATATTACTCAGCAGCAGCGCCTCATTTACCTTATCGCCAATGGAATCAAAAAGGAGATAGGATTGATTCCAGTATTCAATAGTTTCAACATACTTCGTTTGATTATAATATACCATGCCCATATTTTTAAGCGCATAGGCAATCCCCGGTTTGTAATTTAGCTTTTGTGAAAGAGTGCGTGCTTCGCTGCTGTACCTGATCGCCTCCAGTGGAGCGGAGCTTATATATGCTGCGCTCAATTTAAGGAGATTATTCACTTTGGAAGTGTCGTTCCGGTTCCTGGAAATCACCAGTTTTAAACTGTCTGTTTGAATATCCTGAGCGAGGCCTGAAATAGAAGTACAAAACAAAAATATGAGACAAAAAATTTTGTAACCTTTCATTTGAGAAAGTTAATGGAATATATTTAATACCGGTTTTATTAATTCAATATTACTTTTCAAATCTTATCAGCGCCGGCGATAAGCTTTTATTCCACGCAGGTGGAGCAAGTAAAATGAATACTCCAAAGTTTATCATTTGAGACAGCAAGAAAACAGAATGCATCCACTTAAAATGATCTGCCGGGAAATGCAAAATTAAAAAAAATGAAATCCAGCAACGGGTTTCATTTTTTTAATTTTAGCCTGACTTAAGATGGTGCATTCCAGATTTTCGCCATCATCAGGAGAGTAACTGCGAAAATTTGGAATGCCCTCCCTGAGTGTGATTTAAAGTTTTATTATTCTAAAAGTTTTATAGGAATCATTTAATTTTATTTTGATAAAATACACCCCTTTTTCAAGGCCGGTAAGATCAACTTCAAAACTATTGTCGGATAATTTCTTAACCGATTTTGGCTTATATATTCTGCCGGGCAGATCGAAAAGAATAAGATCATTTCCCGCTTTATACCGGCTATCAATATTGATTTCCACTTTATTAATTACAGGATTAGGGTAGGCTGCTACACCTGCCGGCATTGATTC
>JALZAJ010000150.1 GCA_030948465.1 Bacteroidota bacterium | reverse complement strand
GCTCAATCCATTATAGGTTATTCTCCAGTTTGGTTTAGGTAAAATATCCCTGAACGGATTTGATTTTAAATTGGGATTGGTTTGTTTTACAAGAGAAACTTTATTAGGATCTTGCCCGGTATAGGCTGCAATAAATGCAGGCACCAAAACGTCCACGGCATACCGGCCATACCCCAATGCATAGCCGTCGCTGCCTGTTGGGTTTCCGGCAAGCTTATTATAGGGATTCGTGTTCCCTAATCGCTTGGATAATATCTGGCGGTAATCCTGAAATTTCAAAAATGTGGCTGAAACCTGATTGGGGTCATACTTTCCGAACAAAGTATTAAACGCAATATAACTTACACTAAAGCCTCCGCCAACGTATGGCGTAAGATGAGCAAAACCATTTCCTGTGCCTGTGGTATCCTTAAATGTTTCAGAATAATTTTTCGTGAAGGTTTTATCAATATTTACATCGATTGAAAGATCGCGTACCGGCTCAAGTTGTGCGGCGATAGTCAAACGCTGATCGAAATTTTGAACGAAAAGATCATTGAATAAGGAATCTTTTGTAATAAGTCCGCGCCGTGCGGCTTTGTTGAGCCAATTGCTATCCGGTTGTTTGCCTAAGATAAAATCAAAACCGGGTGCCATGCTTTTAAAATTTTCGCCAAGAATTTTCGTGCTGTCGGTATAGCCCGGAAGCCTGGTGTTGCTGTTTTCGGAAAGCGTGACATTTGCTGATTTTATGCTCGTAAGTAATTTTCCAAGTACTCTTGCCACTCCATTTATTTCAGGCAACGCATTGGGATCTTTCTTCGGTTGCGATGCTAACGGCTGGTTAGGTTTTTTCACTTTTGACGTATCTCCCTTATTGCCCTGGGCAGCTTGTCTTGGTTGATCAAGCGCTCTTAGCCATTTCGATTTACTGTATAGCCTGGTAAAGTCAAGCTGAAAATTGGCTTCTTCCTGCTGACCATTCTCAAGGAAATTCCCTAGATTTACCGCAAGTCTCGATGCGCCGATCCACCGGTAATTGGCGGTATATCGCAGCCTTAAAGTTGTCCAGTCAGTTAGCGGGAATTTATTGAGCGGCACATTATAAGAGAAGTTGATCGACTGCGTAAACAGGGTATTCCGGCCGCCATCAAAGAAATTTCTTTTTACCGTGTCTTTTTTAGCTGTTGTATTTAGCCTGCCATAAGGCTCGTCTATCCTTGCATTATTTAATGCTGAGTAATCAAGGTTTAAAGAATGGGTAAGATCCCAACGGAAAATATAACTCCTGTCAAATGTAAAATACTTATCGTACGTTTCAGGGATCACAAATTTATCTTCACCAATGCTTCTGGGTTTTATTACACCAAATTGCCTGAAGATGTCTGCTTTTACAGTAACCTGGGACGGGATAGGATTAAGATTAAAATCTTTAATGAGATCAAACCAATGTGTTTTTGTTTTTTTGAAAAGCTTCTTAAAAGGTTCGAAGAATTTTGGTTGCGGGGCAAAATTGTATCCTATGCCGCCACGTTGTTTTGTTACATCATTATATTCGATTAGCGGGTTGTGAGCTGTCGTTTTGGTAAAAGAATAGTTGAGGTCAAGGTTTTCAATATCCCACGGCTTGGGTTTCTTGTTATTGGTTCTGTTTTTATGAACGTTGGTAAAGCTTATAGTCCTGGTGGATGTAAAATCTACGGCATTCTTCCGGATGGAATCACGCTCGCTTGATGGGGCATTTTTCAACTTTTGTTTCAAGGTGATATCGAGATCAAAAGGATCGTATTCCGGTGTACTTATGGATTGTGTGATGCTTGCATAAAATGGTATAGATAGCGCCGCGTTTTTTGGCAGAAGCTTACCCAGTTCAAGATTGGCGGCAGCATCAAACTGGAAAAAATAATCCCTGAATCTTTCATTAACTCTTTGCTCCAGTGTGCCGAAACCGTTTGTATGTGTGTTTGCTGAAAGGGAAATAGTGCCGAGGTCAGCAAGGTTGGCATCAATTCGTGCAAGGCCTGCCCAGCCGCCTTTTTCATCGAGAGAAGAAAGCCGTAGTTCGTTGAACCATATTTCACCACAGGCGGCCGCCACTTTTTCATTTTTTACACCCATAAGAATGCCTTTTATTTCACCGAGGTTCGGATTGCCCATTATCGAATAGGTTTGCCCGTTAGACTGCAATTGCGAGTACAAAACATTCACGGGGAAACTTGACAGGTTCCTGGCTGTTTTTATTTTTGTAAGCACCTGCAACTCGAGATCCAGGTTATTTGCCATTCTCCAAAGCGTATCATTGTATTCATTGCTGTTAGGATCGAGGCCTGTATTAAGCGGCGTAAGCTTTAAAGGAATTTTTACTTCGTAGTAATTAGAAACAAAATCGCTTCCCATTCTCACGGTCACAAAAAGATCATTATCATTTAACTGAGTGCCCTGCGCCTTTTCGCCATGAATATACATTTCAAGTTTTTTAAACTGGCGCAGATCCCGGTTAGCAAAGGTTTGAAAAACCGCTTTACCATCATTGCGCGACAGATCACAAAAGTTAAGAGTAAGGGCCTGTTCATTTTGCAAAAGATTCACCCCATTGTTACTTAAGGTTTGTACTCTTTCAATTTCACGCGGTGTACGGTAAGGCAGCGGAATGCGTTTATCATTTTCCTCAATGTTAACCGCGCCTACGTTAAAATCGGTGGTAACTTCAGGATTGTAATTTCCGGTGGAATCCAGCTTGAACTGAAATTTTCTCCATGTATTTCTCACGAGATCAAGTTTTCCAAAACGTACAACAACGCTATCGCTGAAATCAGTTAAGAACATTCTTATAAAACGAATGGATTTAAAATCAGGAATGTTCCCAATTTTTTTGTTATAGGAATTTATCGGAATCCTTAGCTGGTACCATGTTTCAGGTCTTACGCTGTCGTTTGCCAATTTTATATTAACGAGTTTTTTATCCACAATAAAATTTTGGCCAATTGCCATCGTGGGATCGGTTGGCGGCTTTAAGTCAACTATATATTGGAAATATTCTTCTGTTTCGTTCAAAGTATTGTCCCGGTTTATATCTTCCTGGTCAGGATATAAAGTGGCTGCTGAAGAAAATTGAGCATTGTTATCAGCTATCGGTGAATTACCCTGGGGGTTATTAAATCTTTTATAACGGGCAAGGATATCTGCTTTTGCTGCGTCAAGATCATTGCCGCGGTAATAATGATAATTATCGGAAGAGGGATCGGAAATTGCATCGAGATAGGCTTTGGAATTCACACCAAAGTTCGCTGCGAGTATGTTTAAATAATCGGCTCTTCTCCTCGTCACTTCAGCGCTATCGGTTAATCCATCGAAACCAACATCCTGGTAAGGCCGGTCGTTGGGATCATTGCTAAATGCGTTGGTTACCTGTATTGGATTGCGCGGCACAACACCCCATACCGATGTATCCACCTGGGCGGGTGTTCCCGGCGTGGGAAGACCGTTTTCATAAAACCTCCTCGAATCTTTTAGCACATCTTCAGAAACATTGCCGAGGTTTATATAAAATTTACCGCCCTGGCTTGTTGGATTTTTTATGAAAGGATCCTGTACCCAGCATTCGATGTATTCAATATTGGCGGTTTCAAAATCTGTCTGGTCAACATTTCGCATCAGGCCTCCCCAGCGTTGACGCGGATTTAATAATTGCCCGGAACTATTTACATTAGTTGCATCATAATTATATGGCCCCCGGTTGGTGGGATAATATGCGAGATCAAATGTTATTAGTTGATTTTGGCCAAAATCGGTGGTTCGCTGAGGAAAAATTTCCGATTGAGATACCGCTCTCACGCGGGGATCAGAGAGTGCTGATTTATTTCCTTTTAATGGATTGTTGATATTCTTTATATCCTGTAATGTCGGCTCTATCTGGTACCAGGCAATTTGCGCCCTGTTTTTACCGTAATTAAGATCGTTGTTCAAAGCGGCTTCGGGGAAAAGTAATTGGTTTCCTGTTTCATCCGTTGCGCCAAAGGGAGTAGATGCCAATGCCCAGGCTATGGGAGGGAACCGGAGGTCAATGTCACTTTTACTTCCTTCAAAATTATCGATATAAATTACTCCTTTGCTTCCCCTGCCGATCTGCGGAGCATGCCCTGGTTTTAAAAAAGCAACCTCACCATAGCCGTTGATAGCGGATGGAGCGGTGGTTCTAAAAAAGGGAAGTTTGTTCAAAAGTTTGGTGAGCCGTGGAACATCACGACGATAGTTTACATCCAGGCCGTACATGGCATTTTTAATAGGATCTTCTCCGTAATCCACTTTGGTGAAGAACGGCCTTTCACTCAAACGTACCATGGTAGCGCCTAATGACAACTGTTCTTTCGCAGTGTTCTTCGCCAGGTAATCCAGCCGCAGCGCCATATAGCTTTTCGATTGCAATCCAAACGTGGCGTTATTTTCAAAATTTACCTGCACCGGTATGCCGGCATTGATTATCGCCTGGTTAATTATTTTGATCGTACCGAGATCGTAATTAATCGTATAATCAATATTTTCACTTAGTTGCTGACCACCCGCAGTCACTTTTACGGAGCCAGGAGGAATATTATATCCGATACTTATGTCGGATGATGAAGAAGATTTCGCAGAGCCTTTTAATACGAAGCGGTTGAGGTTGGGAAATTGCTGAGCGACCGCTTTTATAGAATCATACAAAGGATAAAACAGGCTATCTTTCGCGATGGTAGTATCTGTAAATATTTTTGGGGCGAGGTCGCGGCCAAAAGGCTGAAGCAAAGGAAACATTACCCTGCTGTATTGCGGAATCACCGTATAGCCTTCCACATAATCGAATACGCCATCAGGCTGGGGATCGTTTTGATTATTAAGCCTGTCCAGGTTTACTAAAGTTAGAATGGGCGTGCCCTGATTTAAGTCTCCGAAAGGAAGGTATCTTTTTGCTCCAAGGCCCGGTTGTTCATATAAAACATTTAATTTAAAATCGGTTCGTTCCAGCGTGCCAAAGCCAACACTGTAAACATTTTTCATCATCAATTGCCATATAGGAAGCGTGGGTCGCTGGGAGGTAGCTTTCAGTAATTTTAAAAATAAAACCTTCTGATTGCTTGAGGTAGAATCCGGCGGAACATCCTGCGAAAATTCGCCAACCTGGTAAACATGGCCGTTATAAGAATATTGATAAGCCACAGCAAGCACTTCGTCCGGTTGTAATGGCTGGCTCAGGGAAATAAATCCAACTTTGGAATTATATATATATTGAGTGGAATCTAATTTGCGGGCAAATGTTTTTTCAAAATCCTGCACCGGGCTTAAGTTCATTCCTATAAGCTGGTTGGTGATGAGCGCCGGGTTACGGCTCGATGGGTTGCTCGTAATATTTGCATATTCTGAGTTGGTGCCATTGTCGGGCAAGGTGCCTTTCACAATAAAGGGCCGGTACGGGTTAGATTCTCCAAGATCCATTAATCCTACAATTTCCCTGGCCTGTGTGGTAGTTCCGTTCTTATTGGTAACCCAAACTTCCAGCCGTAAAATTTGCACCGGAGTTGTTACCGCAGGCAAATTGCTCATTACTTTATTATAGTTCTCTTTAAAATATTGCCCCAGTAAAAAATGCCGGTTTTCTTCATACTCATCGGCTTTAAATTCAAATTGCTGCGCAGCCGAACCACCCTGTAAGTTCACTGATTGCCGTTGGGATTTTTGATTGGCGAGAACCCCTGTAACGTAAAGTTTCCCGAACTGCAACTGGGTTTTTATACCAAAAAGGGATTGAGCTCCGGGGATCAATGTACTTCTTGAAGGGAATGAAACATTGCCCGCTTCAAATCTTTTTAAGATCTCATCATCGGTACCGCTGTAATCCAGCTTAAGCTGATTGGTGAAATCAAAATTGGCCAGTGTATTATAATTGATAGGAAATTTTAGCTTGTCTCCGATATTGGCATTTACGTTTAATTGCGCTGCCATATTAAAATCAAAGCCACCATTTTTTCTTGCTCTCTCGGGAAGTGTGGGATTTTTTATATTCTGTCCCTGATAACCAGCGGTTATATCTACATTGCCTTGCGGCTGAATTTCAACTTTACCGTTTCCAAACAAACGATTGAATAAATTATCATACACATTGAGCTTTGGTTTTACTTTTCCGCGATTCAGTATATTAAGTGTATTCGATCTTTTTTTGAAATAATCCACTTCCGCTTTTCTTCCCTGGATACTCATAAACTCGTCAAACGTGTAACTGGCAGGCGTTCTGTAATAGCGATTTCCTATTTTTTCAAAAACAATATATCTTTTACTTTCAGGGTCATAGGCAATAGAGTCGTTGATGTTAGAAGGAGATTTGAAATCAAATGTGCTTTGTGAGTTGGAAAAATAATCACCTCTTCGGTCATGTATGGGATAAGGCAGCGTGTCGGGTGCACTAATAGTTGTTG
>JALZAJ010000119.1 GCA_030948465.1 Bacteroidota bacterium | reverse complement strand
CAAAGGCGCGAAGAACACAAAGAAATTACCTTGCATTCTCCATGGCTTTGTCCATTGGACTCCTTTGGAGCGGGAGAATATTTACATAAATAATTCACCCTGTTTTGTACTAACAGGCAAATTCATGAATTCAAAGCGTTGTACAATCTGGTAGGCTTTGTCGCCGATCCTGCGTTTTATCAATAACATATTATCGGCAATAAAGCGGCCTGTAAAGTGGCGGTGACTATATTCCAGCCAGCCTTTTTCATATTGCCATGGCAGCAATTTTCTTGCAATACTTATGTTAGGGTCATCCGGGAAATAAGGCTTGTTCTCTTTATTCAAAGTCATTAATTTTTGCGCAGGCCTCAGTTCCTTAATTATATTTTTCACCTGTAGTTTTGAATCAACATTAATAAAGATGGTGTGACTTGGAAAGCTTCCGAAATCTTTCAACTCCACTTTAAATGGCGTATAACCCATGGCGGTAGTTTTCAAACGGTTGACGAGTTTTTCTTCCATCATTTCAAACTGTACAAAGTTTGCGAGAGTAATATGAGGCTTGCCCCACTTCGCTTGTTCACATTGATATTTTTCGGCAAATTCTTCCTTGACCTTTTTTATTTTATTCCACAATTCTTCATGCGGGCTTAATACTAAAAGATATTCATTGTATCGATAGCCCGGTATTTGTTTTAATGATTTTATATCCATGACTAATTTTTTAAAATTTATTAATTGGTTAACCCGCCCGTCGCCGGCTGCAACGCAAACACAATGACAGTCTTGAATTCGTCATGCTCATCCCTTCTCTTTAATAAGAGT
This sequence comes from Bacteroidota bacterium, assembly GCA_030948465.1. Lineage (GTDB taxonomy): Bacteria > Bacteroidota > Bacteroidia > Chitinophagales > Chitinophagaceae > Ginsengibacter. The sequence continues at coordinate 2,474 of JALZAJ010000119.1, read as the reverse complement.
AGTTCATTCACAAGGAATGATTCGTGAAAGGATTTGTGCGCATATTGTATTAGCGCTTTAAAGAACACTTCTTTCGGAAGTTTACCGGCAATATTTATGTGCGGCTTTGGAGTGAATAATACAGGCTGACATGAACTGGAATTTAAGTATGCATTTACGACGCTTAATTCTTTTGCCAGTTGAAGAAATGGGTTTACATTTTGAATGCGCAGGTAAATTGTATCTGGTGGAAATCCGCTGTAATTATTTAATGTTACGGAAAAACTATGCTGTTTACTGCAGATCTTTTGCATCCAGCGAATAACTGTATTTTCCATTCCCTCTTTTGCAAGAAAGCTCGCAACGGCGATTTGTGGAATTGATTCAATGGCATTTTTTTCTTTATAATCATCGTAAAAAACTTGCTTTTCAGCAATAAGTTTTTCATTGATTTCTTTAGCAGGCTTTACAATCAACAGGTATTCATGACACCCATGAGCTGATGTGCGGATAAAATTTTCGGTTTTCATTTAATTAAATTTTTCTAGTAATAATTTTAGTATAAATTTACTAAATAAATTAGTAAATCAACAAATTATTTTTATGGATCCTGATAATATTTACCGGGCAAAATATGCCGGAACCAAATCATTTACACAAGGCGATGTGCGTACAGCCAATGCCACAGGCTTTGGCGCTGCAGCTGATGATTATATGGAAAGAGGCATTGATCTTAACGAAGAATTAATAAGAAATAAGCCGGCCACTTTTTTTATGCGGGTAAGCAGCGATGCTATGAAAGAGTCAGGAATTTATAAAGGTGATGTGGCGATTGTCGATCGCTCTGTAAAAGCTTCTAATGGTAAAGTGATCATCGCTGTTTTAAATGGAGATATGCTAATAAGGCGTTTTGAAAAAACAAAAGATGCTGTGAGGTTGATAGCGGATTCTAAATTATCGCCCATACTTATTGATGGCAGCTGCGAAGGGTTTGCTATTTGGGGTGTGGTGACTTATGTGATTCATACGCCGTAGATTAATTCGGTTAAGATAATTTATTGTGAATGTATTATTATGAATGTAGCCTGTCAAATAGAAGAAGATTCAATTCATCAATCAACACCTAACCCGGTTAAGAGATATGCCATTGTTGATTGCAACAGCTTTTATTGTTCCTGCGAAAGAGTTTTTCGTCCTGACCTCCAGAATAAACCTGTTGTGGTATTGAGTAATAACGACGGCTGTATAATTTCCCGGAGCGATGAAGCAAAGGTTTTGGGAGTGGAGATGGCAGGTCCATATTTTAAAGCAAAGCATTTAATTGAGAAACATGATGTGGCAACATTTTCTTCTAACTATAATTTGTATGGAGACATGAGCCGGCGTGTAATGGATACTTTGAGAGCACTGGCTGGCGAAAAGAATGTAGAAGTGTATTCGGTTGATGAATCATTTTTAGATGTAAGTATGGTTGATGAAAATCTTCTTGCGGAGTATGCTTTGCAAATGAGAGAAATCGTTGAGCAATGGACGGGTGTTTCGGTTTCCGTGGGGATAGCTCCGACAAAAACATTAGCGAAAATTGCCAATCATCTTGCCAAAAAAAATAAAGCCGCAACGAAATGTGTAGCTACGCTTATTGATGAAGATGAAATAAGAAATGTATTAAAAAACACGGGTGTGAAAGGAATTTGGGGGGTGGGCAGAGCATACGCAGATAAGCTTATCAGCCTGGGGATAGATACTGCCTGGGATCTTTGTAATATGCCGGAACAATGGATCAGCAAGCACATGGGCGGCGTAGTAGGGGTAAGGCTTGTGAGAGAATTAAGAGGAATTCCCTGTATTGATATGGAACCTGAACTGACGACCAAAAAGATGATTGCGACCACGCGTATGTTTGGCAAAAATGTAACTGAATTAAGAGAAATTAAGGAAGCTATTGCCACCTATGTTTCAAGAGCTGCTGAAAAGCTTCGAAGGCAAAATTGTGCAGCCTCAGTTGTGAGCATATTCGTGGTTGCTAAAGAAGAAAGTCATTCAGCAGATTTTAATCGCGGTGCAACATTAAGCACCCATACAATTTTGCCTGAAGCCACATCTGTCACCAGTGAATTAATTTCACCTGCCATGAACCTGGCTGAGCAGATTTTTAAACGGGGAAAAGAATACAAAAAAGCGGGTGTAATGCTAAGCGGTATCGTTCCAGATACATCTATTCAAAGCAATTTGTTTGTGGCTCCTTCTCAAAATAATAAAAGGTACTTAATGGATGCACTGGATAACCTTAATTTCAGTATGAGAGATGATGTTGTAAAATTTGCGTCGTCGGGTCTTACCCGTGACTGGAAAATGAGAAGGGAATTCAGATCGCCGAGATATACTTCGAGATGGAATGAATTGAGAGAAGTGCGTTGATCAATGGTGAATGGTGAATGGTGAAAGGGTGATGGGTGACGGGTGAATGAGCAATTGCAATAAAAACATATCAATAG
>JALZAJ010000111.1 GCA_030948465.1 Bacteroidota bacterium | reverse complement strand
ATGTGGCCGCTATAAAGAATATATTCAGATTTCAATTTTGCGTCGGTGCCTACTACTTTTCCAACGATATTTACTGACGGATAAGGATATTTTAAAATGATAAGATTGGCTTTTATCGTACCCTTATTTTCCTGTAATTCCTTTTTAGCACCGGCATGCAGCCACAAAACAGGAACTGTAGCGGTTACATTTTCATTGGGTCCTCCATCAATATCGTAGCTGCCGCGTTTATAGTTCTCGGCAGCATCAGCCCACGCCTGTTCAGCCTCTTCATCCGCAATAAAAATGATTGCCTTAACACCGCGCCTTACTAACGGTAAGCCATACTTGTTATAGATGTAGCGGTTGTATCTCCAGGTAGGTAACGAAACATGTAAGTCAATTCCTTTTGAATTCGCCTCAATGGCTACCACTTTATCTTTTACATCGGCAGTGCTGTCAACGTTCAATGCATTTCCTAAATACAAAACCGGTGCATCTAACGAGATGTTCGCCATTTGAGCGATAGCAGCATCTTTCCACAGTTCCAGTGGCTTATTATTTATTTGTATAACTGAATTACCGGCAATTTGATTACGCCACAAAGTAAAGTATTGAAAATAAGTGCCATCATCACCGGCAGGCTGCAAACCAATAGCTCTGTATCTTTCAGCCATCCAGGCGGCGGCATTCAATTCATCCAAAGTGCCGGCAGAGCGGCCTTTAAAATGTGCATCAGCTAATTTGTATAAATCGTTTTTCAGATCTTCTGTGCGGATCAAATTCAATCCCGGAGGATTATTGGATTGGGCGAATAAGAAGTTTGTTACTACAACCAACAAACAGAATAATTTGATCTTTTTCATACCATTTTTTATTAAGATTTACCTGATGCAAATAGTATTTATTATTTTAATTTATCGCCAAACACTTTTTTTAATTTATCCATTTTAGGTTTTATTACAAAATGGCAATATGGCTGTGAGTCATGATTTTTATAATAATCGCGGTGGTAATTTTCGGCCGGGTAAAAAATAGTAGAAGGTTCAATTGCCGTTACTATCGGTTTATCGAAAGCGCCGCTTTGGTCCAGTTCCTGTTTATACTTTTCGGCCTTTTCTTTTTGCTCATTATTATGATAAAAAATCACACTCCTGTATTGAGGGCCCACGTCATTCCCCTGCCTGTTTAACGTAGTTGGATCATGGGTTCCCCAAAAAACTTTTAATAGTTCATCAAAAGTAATTTGCGACGTATCGTAGTCAATTTGAAGTACCTCGGCATGGCCGGTTTGTTTGGCGCAAACTTGTTCATAAGTCGGGTTTTCCACATGGCCACCGCTGTAACCACTGGTTACTTTTTCAACTCCTTTCAATTGTTGAAAAACAGCTTCCGTGCACCAAAAGCATCCGTTACCAAATGTTGCCGTTTCTATCGTTTTTGTATCACTCATAAAAATTATTTAGAAAGTTTATTATTATAAAATAATTCTATCCCGTAAACAAAACAGAATTTCTTAGCAAAGATATGTTGCTTACTTCTTTGCATCCAAAACAGGTTAGACATTTAATTTTGATGAGACATTCTTTTTGAAAGCTATCCTTATTTTTGCCGGTATATAAAATGTTTCCATAAAATTATTCATGAAATTATTTCCAGCTTCTGCCATCCAGCAACTTGAGTTTGATAAAATACAATCTCTGCTGGCTGTGCATTGCCGTACGGAATTGGCGAAGCAAAAGTCACTGAACCTCAGAATTCATACCCGCAAAGAATTTATTGAACCGGAGCTGCAGCAAACGCATGAATACAAATTGCTTTTTCTAAATCATTTATATTTTCCGGACGATGCTGTTTTTAATTTGGCAAAGGAATTAAAGTTGTTAAGCATCGAAGGTTCCATGCTTACCGGCATCCAGTTTTTGATATTGAGAAAACTAACCATCGCCATTCAACAGGTGTTCAGATGGTTTGATAGCGAACGCAGGATCGCTTATCCATTTTTGGCTCTCGTAATTCGTGAAACTTATTTTGAAAAATCCATCATTGAATTGATTGATGAAGTGCTCGATGAAGATGGAAATGTAAAAGATACGGCTTCGGAAGAGTTGGGAAGAATACGAATGGCGTTGTATAAAAAAAGAAATGAGCTGCGCAGAATGTTTGACCGCATTGTAAGTAAAATGAATAAGCTCGGTTACCTCGCTGATATTGAAGAGAGCTTTATAAATGGCCGGCGGGTGCTGGCAGTTTTTGCGGAACAAAAAAGAATGGTGAAAGGAATTTTACACGGTGAAAGTGACAGTCGCAGAACCACTTTTATTGAGCCGGAAGAAACCACCGGTTTGAACAATGAAATATATTCCTTAGAAAATGATGAACGTAAAGAAGTGCATAAAATACTTTACAGCCTTACTATAAAAATGAGAGCCTGGCATTATTTGCTCGATATATACCATGGCGTACTTGGCGAATATGATTTTATAAGAGCGAAGGCAAAATTGGCCATGGAATATAACGGCAACCTGCCCGGGGTGGATGATAAAGCCTTTTTAAAACTGGTGAATGCCTGCCACCCGCTTTTATATATTTATAATGAAAAGCAAAATAAACCGACGATCCCGGTGAACCTTACTCTTGATGATA
>JALZAJ010000071.1 GCA_030948465.1 Bacteroidota bacterium | reverse complement strand
GCAGCTCTTCCCTGTAAAGTTTTTGGGGGTTTCGATGCCTTGTTACTTTTTTTAGAATAGGCGGATGCAACAACTACATCGCCCAGGTCTGACTGGCTTTTATTCATTGTCATATTGGGTTGCTTATCTTTTTGAAGTATGGCTGCGGCTGATGTATCGTTTTTATTTAATGACCCGGCGATAGTAAAACTATCCCGGGAATAATTATCCTTTGTTTCACTCAAAGCAGCGGAAACTTCCGCAGATTTTAGCGCTGGTTGCGAAGAATTTTTTTTATTATCGATACGCTCGTTTGTGTTTGCTATTGCCTTTTTGCGCTTTGTTGAAAATCCAGGACCTTCGCTTTTTTCAAAAGCGATATCATTATTGTCTGCGCTGCTATCTTTCAAAACGGGAGTAGTTGTTTCAACTTTTACGGGTGATTTTTTATTGTCGTTTTTTGCAATAATATCTTTCGTGTTTATCTTATTGGTTCGATAAAATAAATAGCCGGCTCCGAGTATAATGATAAATAATGCTGCAACATTCCACCATTTATTTTTTGCAAGGGTTGAAATAAAAAATACGTTTTTCTTTTCCTTTTTTTCAGCAAGCCGCACCTTCAGGTCAATGATATCTTTTTCCGGTGACTCAGCAAACGCATACCCTTCCAGCGCATCGGCAAGAAACGCATCTTCAAGAGCGGCTGTTTCCAACGCATGCATTTCATTGGCAGGCATTGTACCTGCATGGTAGCTTGCAAAATCTGCAACGGTATATGTTTTATTTTTTTCTTCCATTGATCATGCTTTTTGCAAAGCCTGTTTTTCTAAACATATTTTTAAATTTCTTCTGCCATTTTGAATAAAGCTTCTTACTTTATTTATATCGGTGCTGGTTGTTTCGGCTATTTCTTTATAGCATTTTTCTTTAAGATAAAATAATTGGATTGCCTTCTTCTGGTCTTCAGGCAACTGCTCAATGCAATATTCCATGCTGTTTAAATGAAGTTCCTTTTCCATTATATCATCAAGATGTATATTTTCCGATAAATGCACAACATCCGCATTCACGTATGCAGGGAATTTTTTATTGCTGCGGATTTTCATCAGGCAATGATTCTTTGCAAGCTGATAAAGCCAGCCTTTAAAATTATCTACTTCATATTTTTTTAGCTTGATAACCAGTTCTTCAAAAATATTGATCACGCAATCTTTGGCTTCTTCCGGCTCCTTCAAGTATTTAAGACAAACACCATACACCAGGTCCATGTAGCGGTTATATAGCTCACCAAGTGTATCCATATTGCCGGTGTCCCTGTATTGTTTTACAAGTTCCCCTTCAGTTTCAACCGATAATATTTTTTTTAAAAATGCCAGGCAATAAAGTTATTCAAATATTTTTCGCCACGATTTATGTAATTCTTAAAAATGATGCATCCGGTCTATAGATCAATTTAAAAAACAATTTCAAAAAAGGAAATTATTCCTTTTCATTAATTCAAAATTTATAAGGTTATGAAAAAATTTATTTTATTACTGTTGCCCGCTTTTATTTTGTTTGCAGCATTTAGCCGAAAGGCAACCATCAACATTTCCGGAAATGTCCACGATGAAAGCGGTAATCCAATATCCGCAACCATTAAAGCAGGTTCTAATATAACTAACACGGATTCGAAAGGAAATTATACATTAACCATAAATGAAAAGGAAAAATATCTTGTCTTTTCTGCCATCGGTTATGCTACGCAACGGGTAAAAATTAACGGGCAAAAAATGATCAATATAACCATGCAGCCCGCAGTTGCCGCATTACAGGATTCAGCTTTATCTGAAGTGGCGGTTATGGGTTATGGCCAGCCTAAAATGAAACAGTTGAATGGTAAGGCAAGTGGTGTTTATCTCAACCGGACATCGCCATCCGGCTACAATCAAAACCAATTTTATAAAAATGAAGCTTTCAACACGGAAGAGTACAGCAACATAGTTGAAAACGGCTTCCACAAAGTCTCCGATGATCCGCTCTCTACTTTTTCTATTGATGTAGATGCGGCGTCTTATAGCAATGTGCGGCGTTACCTCAACAATAATCAATTACCACCGGCGGGAGCTGTACGTACGGAAGAAATGATCAATTATTTTAAATACGAATATCCGCAACCAACAGGGAAAGATCTTTTCTCCATCAATACAGAAGTAAGTGATTGCCCCTGGAACAAAGAAAATAAATTAGTGTTAATCGGGTTGCAGGGGAAAAATATTCCTGTTGAAAATCTTCCTGCCTCTAATCTTGTTTTTTTAATTGACGTTTCAGGATCTATGATGGATGAAAATAAATTACCGCTGGTAAAGTCATCCATGAAAATGCTTACCGATCAACTTCGCGAAAAGGACAGGATATCCATTGTTGTATATGCAGGCAACGCAGGCCTTGTGCTTCCATCTGTGAGTGGCGCCGAGAAAATAAAAATTAAGTCAGCCATCGATGCATTGGAGGCTGGAGGCTCAACCGCGGGAGGGGCTGGAATACAACTTGCTTATAAAACGGCCCAACAAAATTTTATGAAAGAAGGAAACAATAGAATTATTCTTTGTACTGATGGCGATTTTAATGTAGGCGCCAGCAGCGATGATGATATGGTGAGGCTTATTGAAAAAGAAAGGAACCAGGAAATATTTCTTACCGTTATAGGTTATGGAATGGGCAATTATAAAGACAGTAAGATGGAGCAGCTTGCGGATAAAGGAAATGGAAATCATGCTTACATTGATGGAATAAATGAAGCAAAGAAAGTTTTGGTAAGTGAATTTGGAGGCACATTATTTACTATTGCAAAAGATGTAAAGATTCAACTGGAATTCAATCCTGAAAAGGTGGCCGGCTATCGCCTGATAGGTTATGAGAACCGCCTGTTAAATAAAGAAGATTTTAATGACGATAAAAAGGATGCGGGTGAACTGGGGAGTGGTCATA
>JALZAJ010000066.1 GCA_030948465.1 Bacteroidota bacterium | reverse complement strand
AAAATACGTCGAAGGCGGCTTTAAAAGCACTGGGAAGTACCGGTTCAAATGAAGGTATAGAAATGGTGAAGTCAATAATTAAAGATCCATCGGTGACCCTGCAAATGCGTGAAGACGCAGTAAAGATGCTGGCAGCAGGATGGAATGAATCAGGAAAACTTTTAAATATGGTGAAGGAAGGGCAGTTACCTAAAGAGCTTATAGCTACCGCAACATTAGCATTATCCAACTCGTATAGAAAAGACATCAGGCAGGAAGCACTAAAATTGCTGCCGGTAGCTGACAGTGCAAGCGGAAAATCTCTATCTCCTATCAATGAACTGGTAAAACTAAACGGAAACATAGCAGCCGGCAAACAGGTGTTTACAACAACTTGTGTTACTTGCCATAAGATTGATAACGAAGGAGAAAATTTTGGACCTGCCCTTTCAAAAATAGGAAGCAAGCTTACAAAAGATGCCCTGTATATTTCTATTATCCATCCTGATGAAGGAATAAGCTTTGGCTATGAAGGAACTGTTTTTACAATGAAAGATGGCAATGTAATCGCAGGCATTATCACGAGTGAAACTGCCGACGCTGTTGAGATCGTAATGCCTGGTGGAATTAAGAAGAAATATGATAAATCAACCATTGCTTCAAGAACAAAAATGAAAAATTCTATGATGCCCGCAACACTTTACCAGACATTAAGCCAGCAACAATTGGTTGATCTGGTGGAGTATTTGCATAGCAGGGAATAAGGATGGCAATATTAAAAGCTGTTATTGCTTCACCACCTTTTTTGTAATAATATTTCCTGCGTCGTTTATTTTTATAAAATACCTCACCAGCGGAGCAACAACAACGAATAAAGTACAAGAAAAAAGAAGGTAAAGAGGTATAGGATTGAATGAAAATTTGGATGAATTAATTAAGTAGTAGAAAGTAATTGTGATGAAATGGCTACCGTTGTGATACAAGGACATTAAGCGACCTCAAAGATTTGTTCTTGAAAGGGAAGAAAAAACAAATCAGATAAAAAATAATTCTTCAAACATACTATTCTACTCTTTTTAGATCTTTTTCACCAGGCAACTCAATCCAAAGCTTTTTAGTCACGAGATAAATTTCTTCATAATCAATTATATCTTTTTTATTCACCCAGATAAAAGCTGTTGCTGAACCATTTTTATAGTGATCACATTACCTCGTCTGTCATTGATGTTTATAATTTCGCAATCCTTAACATCAGTCAACCATTTTATAAAGGATGAACGAGTATACAACATTAAACACAGTTCAACTTTTCAGTAAATCTTTTGGTTTTGTATGTTGCAGGTAATTCAAGAGAGTTTTTTTCGTTTTGAGTCTTTTCGTGATTTTTCACTATTTCATACATTATTTTAAGATTTTTTTTTGCATCTAATTCGTTTTCACCATTTGCGATTATATCTGTCCTATGTTCATAAAAAGCTATGAACCTTCCCGAATCGCATTTAACAATTGTCCCTGGGACTAACTCGCCTTTTTTCTTTATAATTCTGCTTACTTTCATTTGTTGGAGTTTTGTAAGTGTAATAACGGAGCAATATCGAAAATGTTTTTTTATCTCTTAAAGTTATAAGTAATTTTTTAAAAATATACTTAAATACGCAACGTCATTCACCGTAGTATTCTGTAAGCCTTCCGGCCTGTCGCATTGAAAAGTTTCAGTGATATTTCATTCCTCATTTTCCACTTCATAAACAATTCAAAAACCATGAAGCAAGTTTGCAACGATTCCTATATCTTGTTATCACTCACCCTAATAAGATATAAGCTTGCTAAAGAAGGCTATGTTTTCAAAATGAATGACAACAATGTTATGGATGGCATTATCGCAAGAAAACTGAAAACGCCGTGGAGTTTATTGCTTCCGAGACCGGATATAAAAAATTCGGGCATACCGCAACGCTTTACCAGACATTAAGCCAGCAACAATTGGTTGATCTGGTGGAATATTTGCATAGCAGGGAATAAGGAATTACAGAAGATCATTGGAGGAAAGAAATTTTATCAGGACCAAAGATTATCTGGGAAAAAATAGATTATTTTCTATAATACATCGTTTAAATTCGTTCCCATTCATGCTATAAAAAAAGCATTGAAAAAAATTCAATGCTTTACAATCCTGATATTAAAAAAAATATTTAAGACAAAGAATATCTCCCATCACCAATCAATTTATCCGCGAT
>JALZAJ010000052.1 GCA_030948465.1 Bacteroidota bacterium | reverse complement strand
ACCTTATTGCTGGCCTATAAAATGGGCGCTCCTATACCACGTTGGATATTTACATGGCCGGTGTTACTTATTGCCATCGGATTACTAACCGGTATAAAAAGCAGGTTTCACAATCCCGGCGCATTTATAATGATCGCCGTGGGAAGTGTTTTTTTAATTGATCAGACAAGCCCGGAACTTAATTTTCATAACTATATAGTGCCCGCAATACTTATAGCTGTCGGTCTGATCTATATTTTACGTCCGAAAAATGATTGGAGCAATATGTCAAAAAGAAAATGGCGCCGGATGAATTATTCTGACACACCGGTAGTAGCTCCACCGGAAGAAAGTTATTTCGCAAATAGAAAAAATAATGATGAAACTGACCATGGAGAATTTGTAGAAATAAACGCTGTACTGGGGGGTGTAAAGAAAATGATCCTTTCAAAGAATTTCAAGGGAGGAGAAATAAACAGTTTCATGGGAGGCACCGAAATTAATCTTTCAAAAGCCGACATTCAGCATCCTGTCGTGCTGGAAGTTAATAATGTTTTTGGAGGAACAAAATTAATAGTGCCATCAAATTGGGATATAAAAAACGAAGTGACAGCGGTGTTTGGTGGCATTGAAGACAAGCGGAACATTAATAACGCCGTGCCCGATCCCGCAAAAATTATGATCTTAAAAGGCGCCTGCGTATTTGGAGGCATAGAGGTAAGTAATTATTAAAATAGGAACGACTCCACCGGGGAGATTATTAATCTAATAAAATCAATTGTATGAAATGGTATCTTGCAAAGCTGGTTTACAGAATTATTTGCGGCGAAGGAGCGCACACTCCACAGTTTGATGAACAGTTGCGCCTCGTGTATGCAGAAGACGATCTGCATGCATTTCAAAAAGCCCGGACAACCGGCCACAACGAAGAGGATAACTTTTTAAACAGCACACAAAAACCGGTTCTCTGGAAATTTATTGATGTTTCTGAATTGCACCCACTTACTCAATTAATTGACGGTGCAGAATTATACTCACGCATTTGTGAAGAGGAAGAGGCAGATAAATATATCCGGATTACTAAAAAAAGAGCTTCTCACATTCTCGAAAGCAGTATGCAAAAATGTCTTCCATTAAATTAAAATCTCTTGAACCAGATAAATTCGCCGGAAAGAAAATTAGTTTTTGCAGGCATAGTATGCTGGTCAATAATAAGCCTTGTTTTCTCAATAATGCTTACCAGTGTTTTAAAAAATTACAATCTTAAAAGCATTGAGATAATAGTAGATGCACTGATCAATAATATTTTCCTCGCCGGAAGTTGCCTGCTCATTTTTAATAACATGCGGTTTTATTTGCCAAGAAAAGAAAAATATTTTTATGTAATAACCATAAGCTTTGGATTAAGCGGCATTTCTTTTTTACTGGCAAAAGGCGTTTTATGGCTCATATTTAAAGAAGATTCCCATTATATTGATGCATTTGGGCAATCAGCGGGCGTGCGTTTTGGAATACTATTTTTGCTGATAGGATGCATGGCCATGATGAGTTTGCTCTGGTACACCCAGGAAGAACAACAATCTTTAAGTGAAAGAAAGTCAGACATGGAGCGGCTTTCAAGGGAAGCAGAATTATTTAAACTGCGACAGCAGCTCCAACCGCATTTTTTATTTAACAGCTTAAACTCTATAAGCGCTCTTACGGGAACACAACCCGAAAAAGCAAGGCACATGATACAGCAGTTAAGTGATTTTTTACGAGGTACTCTAAAGAAGGACGATCAGCAATGGAGCACTCTAAAGGAAGAACTGCAATACCTGCGACTGTACCTTGACATTGAAAAAGTCCGTTTTGGCCATCGTCTGCAAACAGAAATAACTTATAATGATGAAGTGCTGCCTCTTAAAATACCAGCATTGCTATTGCAACCTGTTGTAGAAAATGCGATTAAATTTGGCCTGTACGACACCACCGGAGATGTATTAATAAGGCTACAGGCAACGACAGAGAATAAATACTTAAAAATAATAGTTCAAAACCCATTTGATCCCGAAACCTCTCAGCCGCTAAAGGGCACAGGATTTGGTCTTACTTCAATCCAAAGAAGATTATTTCTTTTGTTCGCCAGGCACGACCTTTTACACACACACAAAGATCAGGCATATTTTACAACAACTATTTTAATACCCCAAACACTATGAAGGTTATAATTATTGATGATGAACCGTTGGCAAGAAGTATCGTAAAAGAATACCTGCAATCGTACGGTGATGCAGTTATTATTGCTGAATGCAGTGATGGATTTGAAGGTATGAAAGCCATTCAGCAATATGAACCTGACTTAATTTTCCTGGATATACAAATGCCGAAGATAAATGGCTTTGAAATGCTCGAGCTAATTGAAAGTCCACCAGCGGTAATTTTTACCACTGCGTATGACGAATTTGCCATAAAAGCATTTGAATCAAATGCAGTTGATTATTTGCTCAAGCCTTTCAGCAAAGAACGTTTTGATAAGGCCATGCAGAAATACAGGCAAAATATGGATGCCGGGACGCCGCAGAATGTAATAGAAGCCGCGGCACAATCTCCAGCGCAGCAAAATCGTGTGGTGGTAAAAGATGGCAATAAGATTAAAATAATTCCGGTAAGTCAAATTCATTATTTAGAAGCGGCTGATGATTACGTAAAAATTGTCACCGCTGAGGGTACCTTTTTGAAAAAAAGAACCATGAGTTTTTTTGAACAATCATTAAGCACTTATCATTTTGTGCGGATCCACCGCTCTTATATCGTGAACACACAACTCATTACACGCATTGACGCTTATGAAAAAGATAGCCACCTGGTTGTCCTTAATACCGGAGCTAAGTTAATAGCCAGCAAATCAGGCTATTCAAGGTTGAAACAGGTATTAGAAATATAGAGTCTCAAAGTCATTATTTAGTTTAATAAGTTTTGTTTATTTTCATTAAAGGTTTTGAATCTAAAAATCAGGATTTAAACATCAAGCTTAACGTTCATTACGTCAATTACCTCAAGATTTTGGCACAACGATTGTGTGCTAATTTTGACTTATACCTCTGCAATATCGCTCATGTGCTTACTTTTAAAGTAAATATGTAGGTTTGTAAAAATTAGTTGACTTTCAATTCCTAAAGAACGATCGCCCCCACAAATAGTAGTAAATAGTTTTATTTATTGAATATATTATTATGAATCGAATATTAATTGTAGAAGATAATCACGATGTACTTTGGGTAGTTAAGATCGTTTTAAAAAGGTATGGTTTTAAAGTTATGGCAATACCGCGGGGTGAAGATGTTATGGCAAAAACCAGGACATTTCGTCCCCATCTTATTTTATTAGATGTGGTCCTTTCGGGTATTAGCGGTATTGATGTTTGTAACGAACTAAAAGCAAATGATAAAACAAAAGATATCCCGATCATAATGTTTTCTGCCCATGCTAATATGAACGATATTTTAAAACTAACCAAGCCTGATGATTTTATCGCTAAGCCCTTTGACGTAAATGAACTGGTTAAAAAAATAAAAAATCAGATCGAAACTCACTACGACGAATACGGCAGAAGAAAAAAAACGCCGAGTTCTTCTTAACATTTCTATTAACAGGCCTGCGATTTCTAAGTGTAATGCAATTTGCTTTTTTTACGATAGCGTATCCTAAAAGCTCCGCTATAATATGATAGCAATCCACAATGACGAATAAGATTAATTAAAAGTCTGGATTGCGTCAGAGCGGTCTTATTATTGAAATTCTTTCGCATTATATAATTGAAAAACCGATTTTCAAGCTTAAAAATCGGTTTAAAAAGTTGGTAGCGTAAGTATATAATCAAATATTTTAAGGCCTGGGCTAAAAAATTCTCCTTACAATTTAACCCTGTAAGAAGATTATATGGTTAATTAAGCTGTAGGGGGAGGAATCGAACCTCCACGAGGCAGTTAGCGATAGCACAAAGTTCAGTGGTCGACCCTGGTCGCTGTTACATTGCTGCAACAACGGCTCTATACTATGTTTATCCTGTGTTCCTCACCCCCGAGACAAGAGGGCATGTCTGCCAAAAATTTCATCACCCCACAATGTTTAAGAACTTATATAATGCAAATCTAATAACCATGCCTTAATTAAAAAATTTTTTTAAGCTAAAAGAAATAAATTTAGAATCTCGTCAAGAAAATACTTACATTTATGAAATACATCTAAAACAACTACTTATATGGCTTCAAAGTTAAACCTTGATAAACTTGATTTGCAAATCATCCAGGAGATGCTTGAAAATGCGGAAACTCCTTATGCAGAACTAGGCAAAAAATTATTTGTGAGTGGCGGAACCATTCATGTACGAATTAAGAAATTAGAAGAAGCTGGAGTGGTAAATGGGAAAAAGCTAAGTGTTAACCTAAAAAAATTAGGGTATGATATCACTGCTTTTGTAGGGATTTTTCTTGAAAAGAGTTCAATGTATGATGCGGTTGCAAAAGACCTGGAAAAGATCCCCGAAATTGTACGAGTTAATTATACCACAGGCAATTACAGTATGTACCTGGAAATAGTTTGCAAAGACATTGACCAACTGCGTTTTGTACTTCATGATGAGCTTCAGAAAATCAAAGGGATCGAGCGCACTGAAACCCTTATCTCTCTTGTTGAAAGCTTTAACCGTAATGTTCAGGTATCCAAAGACGAAGAATAAACCTGATCTGCTAAATTAAGCTCTTACATCAAGCGCATCCCTTAATCCGTTCCCTACAAGATTAAATGCAAGAACCAATATCATGATAGCAATACCCGGAGCTAAGGCCAGAGCTGGGTTATGGGTGATAATGAAATTATAGTTCTCTTTTATCATAAGTCCCCAACTTGGCATGGGTGGCTGTACTCCAACACCCAAAAAACTAAGGCCTGCTTCTATAATTATCGCACTGGCAAAATTAGATGCAGCTATCACAATAACAGGTCCTAATACATTTGGTAAAATATGTCTTATGATGATGCGCATGTCTTTCAAACCTAAGGCCCTGGCCGCCTGTATATATTCCATTTCACGCAAGGCAATTACTTGTCCCCTGATTATTCTCGCCACGTTAACCCACATAGTCAAACCCACGGCGATAAATATTTGCCAGAAGCCTTTGCCCAGGGCAAGCGTAATTCCAAAAACAAGCAGAAGCGTAGGCATGCTCCAGATTACGTTTATCAGCCACATAACAACGTTATCAATCTTTCCTCCAAAATAGCCGGCGACCGCGCCCAATATGATGCCGATCGTTAGAGAAATTAATACCGTTATTAAACCAACGGCAAGGCTTACACGAATACCAACTATCAGTCGGCTTAAAATATCACGGCCAAATTTATCAGTTCCCAGCCAAAAGGTTTTTGAAACAATAAAATTACTTGCAGGTAAAGCGACCTTAGGGAAAACCAACATTTCTTCAACTCCTTCATCAATGTATTTTTCTACAGTAACGGAATCCTTTCCTATAGAATAGGTTGCGATGGGGATGTACAAATTTTTATCTTCAGCTCCAAACAAAAGGTGATTAAAAAATCCTGTAGAGGAAATTTTTTTAGTTTTCTTTTCTTTTAGAAATAGTTGGGTAAAGCCGGGCTTCCTGGCCTGTATTTCAACTATCTGCCTGTCGGCGTATGGTGTAGAATCTGTTGAAATATAATAGGCAAAAATAGCTGTGAGAAAAGATAGAATAATTATACATAATCCCATCACAGCACCTTTATTTTTTTTAAGACGTCTCCATGCATTTTGAGAAAAGGAAAATGAGTGAGGCATTAAAATACAATTTGAAAGACTCAGTGAAAGTAATAATATTTTATCTCAATTATTTTGTATTAATGCTTACAAAAGTTTGTCTTTCAATTTACTA
>JALZAJ010000034.1 GCA_030948465.1 Bacteroidota bacterium | reverse complement strand
AATGGCTTCTTCCGGTGTTTTTATTTTGCTATTGCATTACCAGTTGTAAGGCCCAGCCTGAAAAGGTTTTTAAGAAACAAAAAAACAGCAAAACCCTGTTATGGGAAGTAAGCGGGAATGGGTTAGCCAGGCCAAGTTTTCTCTTCGGAACGTTTCATTTACTGTGCCGGGATGATATTCATTTCAGCGATCAGTTATTGCAGGCAATACAATCGAGCAATGAAATATATATGGAGCTCGATATGGACGATCCATCCACGTTATTAAGTGGCATGCTATACATGAACATGAAAAATGGAAAGAAATTGCAGGATCTTTATTCCGCTGATGAATACAACAGAATACAAAAATATTTTGCTGATACATTGCATACACCCATGATGCTTTTTCAAAAGGCAAAGCCGTATTTTTTAGTCGCATTATTATATCCGAGAATGATGAACTGTTCATCACCGGCAGGCGTTGAGGAAGAACTATTAAAAGTGGCTAAAGAAAATAAAAAAGAAATAAAGGGATTAGAAACTATGCAATTCCAGGCATCCGTATTTGACAGCATTCCATACGATTGGCAGGCGAAAGAACTCCTGAAAAATATTGACAGTTTTGCGGTTTATAAAAAAGAATTTGCCGACCTGGTGGATCTGTATAAAAATCAAAACCTCGATTCCATGCAAAACATGCTCGTCAACAGCGAATTTGGCTCCGATAAATATGACGATCTGTTGTTAAAGAACAGGAATAAAAATTGGGTAGGTCAATTAAAAAATATCATGAAGAACGAGAGTGTGTTTGTAGCAGTAGGAGCGGGTCATCTTACCGGTGATGACGGGTTAATTGCTTTATTGAAAAAGATGGGATATAAAGTGGAGCCGCTGGTAAATCAATAACTTATTCTATGCAAAAAAAGCCGGTAATAATCGTAATGCTTGCATTTGCTTTATCCTGTTGCAATCAAAAGCAGTCAACGAATACGGTCCATCCGGCGATCGATTCAAATAATATCTATTACAAAAAAGATTCTTCTGCAAATAGAAATTCATTAGCAAGCAATAAACCTTTATTTCCAGGGAGCGATACATTATTTGCTCACCTGCAAATAGATGGATTTAAAGAACATCCTGTAATTCACATCGAAGTAAATTCGGGTGCAATGCTTTATGCAAATGTGATAACAAAACAAAAAGACGCCAATATCCGGTTCAATCAAATTCAATTGCCTGACAGTTCTTTTGACGGACCGTTCGGAAAAAATATAAGCTACCCTTTAAAAGGTCCGGGCAATTATAAATTAATAATTGGTGAAGACATGATGGCTGAAGGAAAATGGAGCGGCGGCTTCCTCGTAAAAGTGTGGGTGAAATAAAGTTATCCGCGATTAAAATTGCTCCAGTTTACTAAAGAAAAAATCTCCTTCAATTTTTGCATTTTCATCGCTATCACTGCCATGTATCGCGTTTTCGCCGATTGAAGTTGCAAATAATTTTCTGATAGTCCCTTCGTCAGCCTGGGCAGGATTAGTGGCTCCAATTAATTTTCTAAAATCTTCCACAGCATTTTCCTTTTCCAGTATGGCAGCCGTTATTGGCCCGCGACTCATAAATTCTACCAGTTCGCCGTAAAAAGGACGCTCCTTGTGCACTTCATAAAATTCACCGGCTTTAGCGGGAGAGATATGTGTCATTTTCATGGCAATGATCCGAAAGCCCGCTTCATTTATTTTTTGTAAAATTGCACCGGTATGGCCTTTCTCAGTTGCATCAGGCTTTATCATTGTAAATGTTATATTGCTCATCATATATTTTTTGGGTGGCAAAGCTAAGTAATGATCATCACAAAATGAACACGATAAAATTTGAAAACGGCTTTCATTATAGCAGCCCTTTAGTTAATAAGTTCCCGCAAATTATTTTGCAGCTTTCAGACTCAGAAAAAAATTCTATTATTGCGACATTAGGAATTTGATTTAAAATAAAAATATTTGAAAGCTGTAATTGAAATAGTACCCGAAGAAATTGAAACCAGAAAGTGCATCCTCATTTGTGAAGTGAGTACTGATGGATTTTCATACGTGGTTAAGGATGATGAATCAAATGCGTTTGTTGCATTAGCAGTGTATCATTTTAGTAATACTTCTGTTCCAGTAAATCATTTTCCCGTGTTTAAGAAGGTCTTTGAAGACCAGGCATTGCTATCGGAGAATTATAAAAAAATCTACATCAGTTATTCATTTCCTGAAAGTGTGTTAGTGCCATTTCCGGTTTATAATTCGCAACATAATGTCGATGTTCTTAACCTGGTCCATGGCGACCTTACAAAAAATAATGCAGTGCTTTCCGACGTGGTTACTGAAATAAATGCCTGCAATATTTATCGCTTACCGGCGGAAGTAACCGGGGAGATGAACGATAAATTTCCTTCAGCTGAAACCTGTCATCAGTATTCAGCTTTGGTAAAAAACCTGGCGAAAAGCGGGGAAAAAGTATCGGTTATTTTCTATCCGCAAAAGATCGTACTAATGATCGGGAAAGAAGGCCGGTTACTCCTGATAAACAGCTTCTTTTATAAAACCGCGGAGGATGTTTCTTATATATTATTAAATGCATGCCGTCAACTTGGCATTGAACATAGTCCTCTGGAAGTGGGAGGGTTGATTGAGAAAGATTCGGCACTGTTTAAGGAAATATATAAATACTTCTGTGAAATAAGTTTTGCAAATCTTCCTGTTAAAATCACTTCCGCAGAAAATATTGCTAAATATCCTATCCATTTTTTTAGTCATTTATTTGCAGTTGATTCATGAGAATAATTACAGGGAAATATGGTGGCCGCAAAATATATCCACCTGCAAAAATGCCGTACACCCGCCCCACCACGGATGTTGCGAAGGAAGGCTTGTTCAATATTTTAGAGAATAATATTTCGATCACCGGTTTAAAAACACTGGATATTTTTGGGGGCACCGGCAGTATCACTTATGAACTTGCATCCAGGGGTGCTCATGATCTTACCATTGTTGAGAAAGACCCAAAAATGTATTCGTTTATACAGAAATCGGTGTTGAATTTAGAAATTGAAAATTGCAAAGTCGTGAAGATGGATGTGTTCAGGTTTGTTGAAAATTGTGTTGAGAAATATGACCTTATTTTTGCCGGGCCTCCATACGCTTTGCAAAATATTGATGACCTTCCAAAACTTATAATTGATAAAAATTTACTTGCAAAAAACGGGTGGTTTATACTGGAGCATACACCCGCGAATAATTATGAAAAATCGCCGATGTTCAAATCTATGAGAAATTATGGGACAACCATTTTTTCGATATTCATAAATAATTAACAGTACAATTGAAACCGATTTTTATAACAGGTACCGGCACAGGAGTTGGCAAAACACTTATTGCAGCGATCGTTACAGAGGCTTTACATGCAGACTATTGGAAGCCTGTGCAGGCAGGCTATCAAGATGGCACAGATTCTATCACAGTAAGAGAATTACTTTCCAATTCAGCATCAGTTGTTCATCCTGAATTGTATCGCCTTGCCACACCCGCATCGCCGCATATAGCGGCCGCTTTGGAAAATAAAAAGATAGAAATAAAAAAGATCATTAAAAATATACCGGCAACGAAAAGGCAAATAATAATAGAAGGAGCAGGTGGCTTATTGGTACCATTAAACAATAAATATCTCGTTATTGATCTGATAAAAGAATTGAAGGCACGTGTAATTATTGTAAGTAAAAATGAGCTTGGCAGCATCAATCATTCCTTGCTTACTGCAGCCGTTTTAAAAAAGGAGAAAATTAATGCCGCCGGTTGGATATTTACTGATGAATACCTGAATTATGAAAAGCAAATAAGCAAATGGAGCGGCTACCCGTTAGTTGCCTGTGTAAAGCATCTGCATTCGATAACGAAAGAATCTATTAAAGCCGAAGCAGATAAAATGCTTTCCCGGCTTCAAAATTTTTTATGACAAAAGCTGAACTAAGAAAAATCTATAAAGAGAAGAGAAAAAAGCTTTCAGGAAAGGATATAGTAATTAATTCTGACCTTGTTCTGATCAACTTTCAAAAAATTAATTTACCATTCTTATCCTGTGTTCATACATACATAGCATCGCAACAACTTATGGAGGTGGAGACCTATGAACTAATTAAATTTCTGCAATTTAAAAATCCTGGAATAAAAGTGGCAGTTCCAAAAATTAATATCGCTACCGGCAACCTGGAACATTTTCATTTAGAAGAGGAGATAGAAATGATCGATAATTTATTCGGTATTCCAGAACCGGCGGGCGGCACTAAAATTTCTGTTGAAGAAATTGATCTTATACTAGTTCCATTATTAGCGTTTGATAAAAAGGGATATCGCGTCGGTTATGGAAAAGGATATTATGACAAATTCCTTTCTCAATGCCGGGAAGATGTTATAAAAATAGGCTTAAGTTTTTTTGAAGCTGAAGAGCGTATCAAGGGTATAAATCAGTTTGATATACCTTTAAATTACTGTGTTACGCCGCATCATGTTTATACTTTTTAAATAGATTTTCTTTAAATGTTTGCATACAAATCCGGAGTCCAAAAGATAAATGCTAAAAAGTTTTCGCTACATATTATTTCCGGTATCCATTGTTTATGGATTTATAATCTGGTTCAGAAATAAATTGTTCGATAAAAAAATCCTCAGGTCAGCTACGTTCAATTTTCCATTAATATGTGTTGGCAATCTTGCCGTGGGTGGCACAGGTAAAACACCTATGGCGGAATATCTCGTGAGGCTGCTTAAAGAAAAATATAAAGTGGCCACACTCAGCCGTGGATATAAAAGAAAAACCGAAGGCTTTGCAATTGCTGAAGAAAATACTACGGCAATTGACGTAGGCGACGAGCCGATGCAGCTCCATAAAAAATTTCCTGAAATAACGGTTGCCGTTGCGGAAGAGCGGGTGGTGGGTATTCCACAATTGCTGCATGCAAAACCCGAGACTAACGTTATTATTCTTGATGATGCTTTTCAACACCGCGAAATAGATGCCGGTTTGAATATCCTGCTTACGGAATATCAAAATCTTTATACCAGGGATTTTATTTTGCCAGCAGGCGACTTAAGAGATGTAAAGAGCAGCAGTAAACGGGCTGATATAATTATTGTTACAAAATGTTCCTCACATTTGGACCAGGCAGAAAAAGAAAGAGTGATTGAAGAGCTGAATCCACTTGCTCATCAAAGAGTTTTTTTTACTAAAATTGAATATCTCAGTCCGTATCATCTTTTTTCCAAAGAAGAAAAGTTTCTTGAGCCGGAAACAAATATTTTGCTGGTGTGTGGAATTGCCAATCCAAAACCATTGCAGGAAATTTTAACGAGTTACTCAGCTTCTTATGAAATACTTTTTTTTAAAGACCATCACATTTTCACTATCGACGATCTTAATGAAATAAAGAAACAATTTGAAAAAATTGAATATGGAAATAAAATTATTCTCACTACGGAGAAGGATGGTGTGCGACTTGCGAAATATGAAAGTGAATTAAAAAATCTTCCAATTTATATAATTCCTATGCGCCATAAATTTTTATTCGGCGATGAAAAACTGTTTGAAAACAAAGTGATAGAATTTGTAGAAAGCTATCGTTCCAATTCTTAGAAATTGCGTGTTAAGTAATCTATCCAAAAAATTATATTTGTCTTATAATTTATATTATGTTAAGTAGATGAAGCGATATATATTTGTCTTACTATTTAACTTAAGTACTCGACCATGAAGCGATCTATATAGAAGATTATACGGCATTACAAATCATTTAAGAACGAATTCTAAAGTGCAAAAAAATAATTCCGGCTATCTTTGCAAACTTTGAACAAAAAAGCTTTCCAAAAAGTAGATTTTCAAACATTAAAATTTAGAAGTGTATTAATTAAACTGTGAATAAGCAGACATAAAATATTTTAAAAGATTATGGCATTACGAGCTGGAATTGTTGGATTACCCAATGTAGGAAAATCAACCTTATTTAACGCTGTTAGTAACAGCGCGAAGGCACAGGCAAGCAATTATCGCTTTTGTACTATTGAACCAAATGTGGGCCTGGTCAATGTTCCGGATCCAAGGCT
>JALZAJ010000027.1 GCA_030948465.1 Bacteroidota bacterium | reverse complement strand
GCATTTCTACCACCCTGGCTTCTGTTGCTATGGAAGCATGATCGCTGCCCGGCACCCAGCATGCATTGAAGCCGCTCATCCTTGCTTTCCTTATGAGTATATCCTGCACAGTTTCATTTAACGTGTGACCCATGTGTAAAACGCCGGTTACATTTGGAGGCGGTATCACTAAGGTATAAGGCGGCCGGTCATCCGGCTTACTGGTAAAATAATCTTTTGATAACCAATGCTGGTACCAGGTATCTTCAACGGTTGAGGGTATATAATTTTTACTTAACTCCATAAATTTGCCTAAAAAATTTTTATCGCTGCAAATGTAATTAAAACAGGAGGTACTATTTTACGAAGAAGTTTTAAGTTTACATTTTAAAAAAGACTTCTTGCTATACGCGATCGTTGATATTGAAACTACAGGTGGTTACGCCGCCGCAAATGGAATAACGGAAATTGCTGTGTTTATTACCGATGGCGAAAATATATTAAAGCGATATGCTACTTTATTAAATCCTGTTTATACTATCCCAAAATATGTAGCTGCGCTTACGGGCATCACCAATGAAATGGTGGAATTTGAACGGCCATTCAGCAGTATCGCGGATGAGCTGTACGATCTGCTTGCTGATAAAATTTTTGTAGCGCACAATGTAAATTTTGACTATTCATTTATAAAATATCACCTGTCAAAATCCGGATATGATCTTACTTGCAGGAAGCTTTGCACTATAAGGCTTGGGCGGCTGATTTTACCGGGCCTTCCAGGCTATGGACTTGGAAAAATATGCAGGCATCTTGGTATAGAAATCGAACCCCGGCACAGGGCAAAAGGTGATGCTGAAGCGACGGTAAAGCTTTTTCATCACCTGCTAAAATGCGATACTAACGGTCACGTGCAAATGATGCTTAAGGTTAAAAACAAAGAACAATTCCTTCCGCCCAATATTCCTTCCTCAATAGTAAAAGCATTGCCACAGGTGCCGGGCGTTTATTATTTTCATGATAAAAAAGGAAAAGTGATTTATGTAGGAAAAGCAAGGAGCCTTAGCCAAAGGGTGAACAGCCATTTTTCAAATAATAAAATTAATAAGCAGAAACAGGAATTTTTAAAAAAGATATACAACATCAGCTTTAAAACTACCGGCACGGAACTAATGGCCTTTATTCTGGAAAGTATTGAAATAAAAAAATTGTGGCCCGAACAAAACCGCAGCCAGAAAAGGTTTGAGCAATCTTACGGGCTCTACACGTTCGAAGATCAAAGAGGATATATGCGGTTATGTATTGAAAAAAGAAAAAGAAATATCAGGCCCTTATATACTTTTAACCTGCTTAATGAAGGACATATTTTGCTGAGAAAATTAATGCATCAGTTTGAGCTTTGTCCCAAACTTTGTTTTCTTCAGGCTGAAAATATTTCGTGCCGGTTGCTTATAGAAAATAAATGCAAGGGGGCATGCGGGCAAAGAGAATCGCCCCGCAATTATAACAGCCGTGTAGAGGAATGTATAAATTATTTAAACCGTGATCTGCCAAGTTTTGCCTTACTGGATGAAGGGTTGGTGAAGGAAGAGCAAAGTTGTATCCTGGTAGAAAAAGGCAGATTTTTCGGGATGGGATATTTGCCCACAGACGCAGCCTTTCAAACAATTGATGACCTTAAAACCTACCTGACTCCGCACACTGAAAATGACTATATAAGAAATCTTATTTTCCAGCATGCGATGAGGTTCCCGCATAAAAAAATTTCGTTAGCCAATTAATGTTTCCAGAAGTTTAGTAAAGCTTTTTCTTGATATGAACCCGGCGCCAAGGCTCTCAAGGTGTGAAGTATAAACCTGGCAATCGATAAGCTCAATACCTTTTTTTTCCAGGAGTGTTACGTATTGAATAAAGGCAAACTTACCTGCATTGCTTTCTTTAGTAAACATGCTTTCACCGAAAAAAATTTTTCCTAATTGTACGCCATATAAGCCACCAACTAATCTATCATTTTTCCACGCTTCCGCACTGTGAGCGATCCCTTTTCTATACAACATCGTATAGGCGTCTTCAATTTCATCAGTTATCCAGGTGCCGGGATCGTCTTTTCTTTTAGCCAAACGACAACTTTTAATTACGTCAGTAAATGCCTTGTCAATCGAGAAAGTAAATGTTTTATTCTTTAATATGCTCTTCATACTATGGCTTACTTTCAAGTTTGCCGGCAATAAAACAAATCGCGGGTCCGGGCAATACCAGCATACCGGCTCGCCTTCATTGTACCATGGGAATATACCTTTGCGATAGGCGTTATTTAATGTTTCAAAAGTAAGTTTGCCTCCAATAGCAAGCAGCCCATCTTCATCCGCTAATTCAACTGATGGAAAACTATTTTGTTCATCAGGAATGAAATAGGGCATTGATATTTGTCATGAATGGAAGGGTAAAAAGAATTTTTTTTAATCAGAACAAAATATTTTTTCCTTATCAATGCTCTGAAAGTTGCTCTACCGTTGCTCCTATTCCGCGTTCTGTAATGGCATCGCACATGGGTTTCAGTACTTCATACGATCCTTCTTTAACGGCATATTTACCTTTGGTATGTATGATCATAGCGCATTGCTCAGCTTGCTCGGTGGAGTGATTGCATACTTCAATTAACGTAGTAATAACCCATTCAAATGTAGTGACATCATCGTTCCATACAATCAACTGACATTGATGATCATGCTCTAATAAAAGATCAGTTTCGTTTGCTTCCTGCGTGTAAGGTTTAATTGTATTCATAGTAATAAAAGTTATCCAAAATTACGTTTTTAAAAAGAAATCCAATACCGGGGGGTGCATTTCAAGTTGTCGCTTTGGGTTCAAAGGTTGCCAACCTTGGAGCCTGGTACTTTCAACCTAAGACAAACTTACTGAAGGTTGGCAACCTTGCGACAATTCGAAATGCAACAATACGGGCGTCACGAAGTGCCGCTAAAAAATAAAAAATTTTATTCTACAAGCTCACGGCAAGCGATTTAAAAAAGAAAACAACTTTTTTTAACGTCTTGTTATACGATTAGTAACACCACATTAAACACTCAACGAAGGATTTTTCCCCAAAATAAATTTCAGGCATTGAATTTGGTTATAGGAGGTTTTAAAAGAAATCTACTTACATCTTAATCTGGTAAAACTTAAAAATTTATACAATGAAACACTATGTAAAAGTATTCGGGCCTCTATTTATATTTTCTGTATTAATAGGAAGTGCTGAGGCCCAAACAAGAACTAAAATAAAAACCACGGCGACCACTTCAAAATTTATAGAGCACAATTTTGGTTCGCCATCTTCTGTTACAGGTATCACTGATATAGCCGATAGCAACCTAGCATACGGCAGCGTGAAAAGCCTTCTGGATAAACAGGTTATTTTAACTTATGATGATAATACTTTCAGAGGTAATGAACCATTGAGGAGAGGAGATTTTATTGTTGCATTAAACTCTTCTCTTGATGCCATTCAAAAAGTGAAAGACGAAAATAACGCGGACGCTTCATCAAATACAAGTAGTTCCTCCGGTGTAAATAATCCGGTTAATGGCACTGCCAATAATACAACCGGCATCGCCAACAACCCGGCTGCCAATGCAGCGACAGGAACTACCGGGGGGTTTACCGATTTACAACAAAGCAGTATTTATTATCCTGCGGCACATGCTCTCATGGAAAAGGGAATTACTGCGCCGTTCGCGCTTGCTAAATCAAAGAGCTTTAATCCCGGTGCACCCGTGACTGAAGGTGAAGTCTATGATATTTTAAACCAGGTGTTTGGTTATGATAAAAGCGGAATGAATCCATACACAACTTACATGAGCAGGAACAAATTCGCGATGGTATTAAATAATGCTGTATCTAATAAACTTCAACAGGAGTATGCATTGATAGATCAAAAAAATGCACAAGCCGAGCAATTAAAACAGCAAGAGAAAGAGAAGCTCGCAAACGAAATGAAACAGCAGGAACAGATGCGAAAGGATTCGTTAAACAACGCATATAAAGCCGAACAAATGGAAATAGAAAAAAATGCAGCGGAGAAGGATTCAAAGAAAAAGCATAAGAAATAAAGCTATAAGTATTTATTTATTGAACCGCACCTATTGGTGCGGTTTTTTTATGGCGCTGATTTTATTTGCACTAAAAATCTCTATTGCTGCAATCAGTTTTTTCATTGGTATATTTCTAACATGAATCCCCCTTCAGCCCTGATGCGTTAAAATAATTTTCCCAAACCTTCGTTACTTATAAACAGGCGCCAGGCCTGTCTATAAAACATTTCAGTAATCCAATAAAAATTATACCAATGGACCTGCTTATTTATGGCGAAGAATATTTTTGCTTTTACAAAGATGAATATATTGGTACTGCTACTTTTACCGATGATCCATCGATCGGCGATAGTTTTATTAAATGGGAAGTTCATGTAAAACGTGGGCTTGAAGAGATAATAATAATACCCGATTACTGGGTTATGAAGGTTGAGCAAGGTTGTTAGAAAAACTTATTTTCTTTAAAAGACATTCGTTTTATTGCCCGCCGCTTTTCTAAAAATGTAATTAAAACCTTCTTTCAAAACATTATTTCACGAGCTTATTAAATAATTTTTCCAGCGTCTCATTCGCATCTTCGCAGAACCCGGGATGCACTTTAGAAGTTTGCACCATGGTGCTGCGTGTAGCCGTAAGCCATCGAAAACGTTCAGCCATAGAAAGTTTACCTATTGGCCCCGAATTGTTATTGCCTTTAGAAACTTTTTCAAAAGCATTAAGATATTTCTTTACGGAGGGAATATCGCAATCATCGCATAAAGTTGCAAGCTTCTCTTCGTCTATTGTGTAAAGAACTTTTAAAAATTTTTGTTTGGCACAATACAGCACCACTCCGGCATTGAGAAATTCTTCCCGTTCTACTCTTGGAACTATGCGTATAACAGCATATTCAAATAAATCCTTCTTTTGCATGTTGTGCTTCTTTTACGAAAACGGCTGAATGATCGAGTCGCTTAATTAAAAAATTTTCATACGCCAGCCGGTGAAGTTCAATGCTTGTGAAAGGTGCATCTTTTAATAACCATTCATCCGGTATTAAAGCTA
>JALZAJ010000591.1 GCA_030948465.1 Bacteroidota bacterium | reverse complement strand
CGTCTATGCTTACAATCGCCTCTTTATTGACGATTTGTAAGAAAGTTGTATTGCCTGACCAGTGAAAAAGTTTACCAGGTAAACCAGTCACCAACTTCAATAATGCGAAAATGCTTACGCCGTTTTTTTAGGCGGTTTAGTTTGTGTGCAACAGAAATATTTATGTTTCACGAGAGATATCGCCCGCTTCATTTCACTTTAATTTTAAATGTTGATGCAGGCAACATTTCTGAATTGACTAAATTGGCATCGGTACGAACAGGCTGCACCCTTCAATATTATATTATCAGAAATTTAATTATGGAACTTAAAATCATCAAAACAAAAAAAGATTATAACGCAAGCTTAGAAAGATTTGAAGAAATATTTTCTGCAAAGCGTGGAACAAAAGAAAGTGACGAAGCGGATGTTTTATCTTTATTGATTCGTGATTATGAACCACTATACCAAATGAAAAGATGAGATAGAAATATTTTCAATTACGGAACATTTTTTAGAATGAATAGACAACGCAAACGGTACAACCACTTTTAAGCAAAGTGAAAAATTCGTCGAAATACTTGTTCCATTTTTCAAAACACAACTTGAAAATAATACTAAACAAGGGTTTGAAGAAATGAATAGAAAATGGAAAGAACTGATTGAACGGAAATAAAATTAAGTTCCTTCTTTAATGACTTTGAAGAAGGCCAGATTTAACCAGGAATGTACAGTCGCAATCCCCGGTAACAATTACCTAAGTAAAATAATTATTGAACACGACTCAATACCTTTAACAGCAACCAATCAACTCTGCCAAGGCGGGCATTTAACACGCTAACGCCGTCAGTAATCAAATGACGTAAACTCCTAACTTAGCATTAAAACTCATTGTAACGATGACTAAATATTTTCTTATCTGCGCAAGCAAAGACCATGTTCTTACTGGTGTTAAGCAAGGCATTGCACAAGCCGGACATGGACGCAAAGATTTTATAAGTAAACCATCCAAAGGAGATTGGATTGTTTATTATTCTTCAAAAGATAAATTCGAAGACGGAAAAGCGTATCAAAAATTTACTGCTATCGGACAAATTACAGATGATGAATCTTATCAACCAGATACAAGAAAAAAATTCAAACCATACAGACGAAATGTTGATTATAAAACTTGTAATGAAACTGAAATCCGTGCATTGATTGAAGATCTTAGTTTTATAAAAAACAAAAAGCGTTGGGGATTTTATTTAATTAGCGGCTTTAGAGAAATATCAAAGGAAGACTTTGAAGTGATAAAACATGAGATGAATAGGGCGAACCTGCAATAATAGGTTTGACACGAGGCTGGCAGAAGGAATAAGAATGAGTTGTTAACTTCATCTTCAGTAACAATTTTCGGCATCAGGGCTGCACAAGAAACGAATACCAGCAAAGCAGCAAGCGTGAACCCCTGGTGGCAATTTATGGAACACCTTATAAACTTTAAACAGAAAAAATTATGAAATTATCAAACAACAAAATTTTAATCACCGGTGGTGCAAGTGGTATTGGCCTGGGACTTACAGAAAGATTTATTCGGGAAGGGAATACAGTTATCATTTGTGGAAGACGTGAAGCATTACTAAAAGAAATTTCAGAAAAACTACCTTCTGTGATTACCAAAGTATGCGATTTGTCAAATGAAGCAGACCGGATTGAATTGTATAATTGGGTTGCAGAAAATCACAGCGACCTGAATGTATTGGTAAATAATGCGGGTATCCAAAATTGGATGAGCATTTCCGATAGCGACTTTTACCAAAAGGCAAATAATGAAATTACAACAAATATTTTAGCACCTATCCATTTAACAACGCTGTTTATAAACTTACAATCATTGAACACAATTATCAATGTTACATCAGGATTAGCGTTTGTCCCGTTTTCAAAAGTTCCTGTTTATTGCGGCACGAAAGCGTTTTTTCGTTCGTTCACACTTTCTCTGCGACACATTTTAAAGTCCGAAAATATTGAAGTAATAGAAATGATACCACCCGCTTTGAACACAGACCTCGGGGGAAAAGGGTTACACGATATACATCCATCTGTAGGCGACTTTGCAGCATCAGTATTCCAACAAATAAAGGAAGGAAAAACAGAACTGACATTTGGAACAAGCGAAGCAAGAGCAAAAGCAAACAATGAAGCGATCAATGAATATTTTAATAGATTGAACCCATAATTAATTTTGATTTTGTTCAGCTTATCGAAACATGCTTGCCTTCTCTCAATGCCCCACTGAGACATTGTCCAGGAACTAAGAATTGAAACAGATTAGGTTTACCAAAGAAATGTCGCCGCCACCCAATGCACCTGTTGATGTATGAAAATCTATATTATGTGTTTGGGTACTGGAATCAGGATTTTTTAGCGTTAGTTCTACAAAATCATTTTGATGCACTACAATCATAGGGCCTGGTACAGTACCGTTAAAAGTAAAAGCCCATATAGAATCGCCGGGAGCTACTTCTATTTTCTTTTCCTGAACCTCGAAAGTAACCCTACAATTTTAGCGTCATCTTTATCTGCCTGGTCAAATTTTGGCAACATAGGCGGAGGCACTATTACCTGGGTTATCCGTTCTAATTTATCTCCATCTCCTTCAAATTTTTCATTAATTACTGAGGTTGAGTTGTAGCTTTTACATGCGGTTAAAAACAATACAAAGGTTAACACTAATAATACTTTCACCATCTTATGGAATGCATTTCCCCGATGTTGAAATTCTATATTTTTCATTTGATTGTTTTTAAATGGTTAATCGTTTTATGGAATCTGCTTATAATCTTTATTGCTAAAAGATAATATCGCCTGGCATCAAAATTTTTTGCGAACAATAACTGAAGATTCAATTCGCTATTAAATAAAACTGTCTTAATAATCATAGCAATCCTGAAAGTCATATTCTTCAATTTTTCATCAACGAGAACCTGGCAGGCCAACCTGTAGTTTGGATTTGTTATGCCGGTTTTCTTGATAGTGGCTTCTTCGTTTCTTTCAAAGGAAAGAAATTCATTTTCTGTTTTTATGATTTCAATTACGCAGGTGCCGCACCTGCCCATTCCCTTGCATTCACCAAAATCTTCCACATAAATTTTATCAGTTATCAGGGCCATCAGGTTCCTGTATTCTCCTGTATAGGTTTCCACCAAGTACTCTTCGCCTTCGCCAATAATTGTAAAACCTATATCACATTTCTGAATAACCATGAAAGGATTTATTTAAAAAAAATATTGTCTATAAAAATTTGATGGCAGCTTCAGATGCCAATATGATGCAGGCTTTAAATGCATCATGCACCTGCAGCCTGTGCTGTTTATTAGCCGGAATTAATTGCGTTGACCCCTGATGTAATTCTATTTCATTATCTGAAAATATTATTTTACCTGACCCGTCTTTTACAATAATGAAAGCATCAGAGGTAGCCTGATGTAAAGGCATTGCTTCCCCACCGTTAAGAGCAACTTCCATTACTTTGTAATAGTTGTTGCTAAAGAGTTGTTTCATTTCCAATGTGACCTTTTTAAAATAAATAATTATTGTTTCACCCAGAATTCATCTTTATATTCATCTTTTAACACTGATGCATTTTTATCATTTAGTTTTTTCCCAATTGCTTCAAGCTGTTCATCTGTCAATGCTCTTTCGATATAAGGAAACAAAATTCTTTCTTCGTATCGTACATGATCATCTACCAGGTTAGCAAGTTTCTCCAATTGCACATTTGCGTTATCATCTGTGTTCTTTGAGAGTTTAGCAACGCGTTTATTTATCTCCTTATGTTGAACAATTGCTTTTTCAATCCGTTTGTCATCCAGTGAGCGGAAGATGAAAGTCTCTTCCTCCCTGAAATGCAGACGTAGAAAATGTTCATAGAAATATTGCGCATATTTTATGATGCGGCTGGCATCAATATTCATCTTTAACCCTTGCCGTATTTTCCAGCAAAACAATAAACTGAAATGATGCTCTTTGGAGAGCTTTAAAATATTTTCATTTCGTTTAATAGGCTTTCTGTTCATAAAATATTTTTAAGTTTCATTTAGTTTAACGGAGCTATTGAATTTAAAAGCCTGACTCCAAAAAAAATAAGCGCTGAAAGTTTTACAAACTCAGCGATAACGAAATACCAATGAAGGCTTGACTTCGACAACGTTTTACCACTAATGAGCGCCATTGCCCTGATATTAAGAGCTGGAAGCAACCAGGCAGTTTGCACGATCAGGATAACAGCTATAATCAAAAACCATATTTGATCTGAAGAAGCCAGCACACTTCTGTTTAAAAAATACTGGTAACAATAACAATGGCAAAAAACCATTCCACCTTGTTGAGAGCGCTAAATACAATTTTACCTACGCTCAACCCTACAGGCATTGAAAGGCCCGGTGCACGAAACTTTCGCCACGACTCCATAAAGCTGATAGCGCAAATAAATCCTGCCCCATAAAAAGACAGCTATAATTGTTATAAAAAACCAGTCTTTATACTAAACTTTTAAAAGGCTTGTTCTTGTAGTACTCTATTTTCGATTCAAACATCTCCGCCATTTTACCGGCACGCCATTTTGCATCTTCAGCAACAGCACCAGTAAATAGTTCGTCAAGTGTATGCTTAAAAAGTTCCATCCATTTTTCAAAATGCTGATGCGATACAGGCAGGTGAGCATGTGGCGGGAAAGGGCTTCCAAAATAAGTATGCTCACCCAGCAAAACTGTTTGCCAGAAAGTGTACATTTTTGCGAGATTCTGCGGCCAGCGGTCCTGTATTCTTTCATTAAATATGGGGCCGATCAATTCATCTTTTCTTACTTTTTCATAAAAAGTATCCACCAGATTTTTAATATCATCCAGCGATATAATTTCTTTTTCGTCGTTCATAGTTCATCGGCTTTTTAAGATCACCTGATTAGTAATATATTAATACCTTTTTGTCCTTTATTATTTCAAAAATTTTTATTTCCGTTTTAGAAAAGTCAGTTTCTTTTCCAATTGCTTACTAAACTCTCCAATTTTAGCATCCTCCAGCATGTTATAAATATCATCTCTTACTTTTTTAAATTCGTAATGTATCGGGCAAGGTCTTGCTTCATTGCAATTTCTAAGCCCCAGCCCACAGCCTGTAAAAAGCTTATCTCCATCAATGGCTTTTACAATATCTGCTAAAGAACATTGTGACGATTCATCTTCGTGATAAAAACCACCTGTAGGGCCTTTTAGTGATTGTACAAGACCCTTACGGCTTAAGTCCTGCAAAATTTTCGCAATAAAATGTTCAGGCGCATCAATTGCTTTAGCTATTTCTTTTATGCCCACTTTATTGCCGCCCTTTGATTTTTGTGCTATAAAAATCATCGCACGGATAGCGTATTCACAAGTTTTTGAAAACATTTATTTCTTTTACGAAGCAAAGATAAAAAAAGAATTTCAATAAAAGACTTTTTTATCTTCTATTAAAATACGAGATGACCGCACTTATTCCTTAAATCTTTCAAAGTAAGTTTTTGGGCAGAATATCAAGACGGCAATGCACGGTTTTGTTTCAGAACAATTTGGAAGTCAGACCAGCAACCTTTAAATAGTTTGGCACCCATCATAATGTATTTAATGAAAACATTATCTTCAGTAAGAAGCCAATTAGTTTGGGGCTTGCACTTTCAAAGCAGCGACAAAAATTCTAACGAAAGCCATCCGATAAATTTGATAAAACCGATGCGTTTTTCAAAGTGAAGAAATTAACATTGCGTGAAATTGAAGTTGCAAGATATATGATGCAGGATTTTTCAAACAAGGAGATAGGTGAAAACATGACTATTTCTGAAGGCACCGTTGAAACACATCGTAAGCATATAAAAGAAAAATTAGGCGCGAAGAGTAAGCGAGACCTTTATGGCATGCTAAGGATGTATTTATAGACTTGAATGAATTATGAATTCACAGGTGACCTTATATCCCATATTTAATAAAATTTTTTCGTGTTGGGGTTCGGATAATTTGCTTTATAGGCTGTACAAAAACCGTATAAATAAAATCTTACAATTCATACATTTACCATGTGCCCGGGACTGGCACATAATAAAGGCATGAAAAAGCCTACTGTACTACGTTTCATAATTTTCGAGGTACAATATAGGTACATAGATTGTAATATAGCTACAATTTTAGCCTCTTTTTCTTAATGATTTGTTCGCTATGATTTCATAGCCGTTAACCAAAAGAATTTCGACCATTGCGCCGGATTTAAGTTGATCTCTAAAGTTACTTTTATTAATCCGATACAGGTTGTCCGGTAATGACTTTAGCCATCGTTCTTGTTTTCGTTTCAAATTCCAAAATTCGGATATACCCGGGCACCCGGTAAAGAATTTCCCTTTTCCATTCGGGCCCCCGTTTTCAGTACGTTACGCCATATGGCTATCTACAAATATTTATGTACAAAGATAATTTGGGTTAGAGGCAATTTCATTGAAAGCACTTCTTAATGTATGTGCAATTGGTATCTGCCTTTGATGTTGCGGTCATAAAAGGAGCCAAAGGAATTTGCGTTCGTGAATTGCTGCCAAATTCCAATTGGCATGTTTGCATGGATGTATTCTCTATTATCAAGTTGTATGATAAAATATCCAAGTACTCCATCACAACTGTAAAAATGCGCCCCCCGTACCCATGAGCTTTTAGATGTATTAACGCTTTCACTTATTTTGAAATCATTATTCCTAATTTGGTTGACAGCATCTTCATAGGATATGAAATCATCTACAAGTTGAGCGCAGTTATTATT
>JALZAJ010000559.1 GCA_030948465.1 Bacteroidota bacterium | reverse complement strand
CTTCCTTTCGATATAATTTCCGAATTGGTATCTGAATAATTAAGTATCTGGCTTCGTAAACTATCCCTTTGCGCACAGCAGGCGAATGATGAAAAAAGTAGCAGAAATAAAAAAGCAGTTTTCATTTGAATCTTTTTACGGGCCCGGCGATTTTCATATAGGCTTCTTATTTTGTAATATATCTAATGAAAATGGTGTTTGTCAAATATAATATTTTAGATGGATTATCAGGTGTTGATATGGCATCAATTATATTAATGGCAGCCTTACAACTATGATTAAAAAAAATGAATGAAGGTACATGCATTTTGTCCCAATAGTTATTAAATGCACTACCACATCATACTGCTATATCCATGCAATCCACCCCTTCATATTTTTTTCTTTCAAAATAGAATGTTTAGTTTTAGTAACTCCTATTAAATACCACGCTGCTTCACTTGGAAACCATCAGTAATCATTTACATTTTTTTTTGAAAAGTAACACCGCTTTAAAAAAGCAATTTCATTATGTATACTGATCTCTCATCTTAAAAAATTTTTATGTACAAATTAATTATCCTTTTTCTCTTTGCAGGCATGAGCGCCTTTGCCCAGGAAACATTAATGCTGCGCTCACCTTCCGTAAGCAGCGATAAAATTGTATTCGCTTATGGCGGTGACGTGTGGCTTGCAGACCGTGACGGATCGCATTCGCGGCAGCTTACTGCCAACCCGGGTGTCGAACAAAGCCCCATGCTTTCACCCGATGGTAAGTGGATTGCATTCACCGGTAACTATGATGGCAATGATGATATTTATGTAATGCCTTCCTCCGGTGGCTCTCCAAAAAGGTTAACCTTTCACCCTGCCGGAGATATTGTGAGAAGTTGGGATGGCAACGATAAAATTGTGTTTGCATCATCAAGAGCCCAGTGGCATTTTCTTGCGCAAAACTTGTTCGAGGTAAATATTAATTCGGGCGCTGAAAGTATGTTAGCAATGCCTGAGGCGAGCCAGGGCAGCGTATCGCCGGATGGGAAATTGACAGCTTATGTACGTTCAATGGATGTAAACGATTGGGCTGCGTTTAGGCTATACCGTGGTGGTGATAAAACACGCATCTGGATATTCAATAATCAAACGCATGACATAGAAGAAATACCCGCGTCAAACGCTAATAGTCAAATGCCGGTGTGGACCAACGATCATGTTGTATTTTTTCTTAGCGACCGGGACAATCATTTTGTAAATGTTTATAAATATGATATGGATACAAAAGCTGTAACGCCCGTGACTTCGTTTAAGGATTTTGATGTGAAGACCTTGTATTCGAATGGCAATGAACTTTCTTTTGAGCAAGGCGGAAAAATATATTTACTGAATGCTAATAATAATGAGGTAAAACAAGTGCCCGTGCTGGTGCATGAAGATATGGTGGCAAAGCGTGCTTATTTTTCCGAGGTAGAAGATTTTATTTACAATGAAAATATTTCGCCTACAGGAGTAAGGGCTGTGATGGAAATACGCGGTGACATATTTACCATACCGGTAGAAAAAGGCGATACCAGGAATATTACCAACTCGACAGGCGCCAACGATCGTGACCCGGCCTGGAGCCCCGATGGGAAATACATTGCCTGGTTTAGCGATGAAGGCGGAGAATATGCTTTGAAGTACCGCGATCAGAAGGCAGATAAAGATGCTATCACTATAAACTTAGGTAATGCAGGTTTCTACTTTCATCCCGTATGGAGCCCTGATAGCAAAAAGATCGCTTACGTTGATAAAGAACGAAAATTTTTTATAGTAGATATCAAAGAAAAAAAACCAATAGAGATTGATAAAGATTGGTACACGCCGGGAGAGCCGCAGATTAACTATTCCTGGTCGCCGGATTCAAAATGGATCGTGTACAATAACCGTATGGATAATCATTTTGGCGCCCTGCTTATTTATGATGTTGTCAACAACAGGAAGCACCAGCTTACCGACGCCATGAGTGAAGCCGCTAACCCGGTCTTTAGTAAAGATGGCAAATATATTTTCTTTACTGCGAGTACCAACTTTGGCCCGGGTGAAGCCTGGCTGGACCTGAGCAGCTATGATCATGCAACGACGAGCAACATTTATGCAATGGTATTATCGAAAAAAACACCTTCCATATTGCAACCAAAAAGTGACGAAGAAATAATAAAGGAAGATGATAAGATGAAGAATGCGAAGGATGATAATTCCACATCAAAAAAGAAAAGCACAGGTAATGCAAAAGATAAATCAGCCGATACTACAAAGCCTGTAACGGTAGAGATTGATCTTGACAATATTCAGCAACGAATAGAATCATTACCCATTCCGGCAAAAGATATTTCTA
>JALZAJ010000553.1 GCA_030948465.1 Bacteroidota bacterium | reverse complement strand
CCATAAATTCTTGCCCAGCCTTCTATACCGGGTTTTATTGCCGGGTAACTCGCTACCATAGTTTCTTCTTCAATAGTGCCTAAAAATTTAGAACCAATAATACTTTCATGAATAAAAATATCTCCTTTTTTAAGTAACCCTTTTGCGTACCATTGAGCCATTCGGGCTGAAGTGCCTGTGCCACAGGGGCTCCTGTCAATAGCCTTATCACCATAAAAAACCGCATTACGCGCTGTGGACGATTTATCTATAACTGCACCCGTCCATAAAATATGTGAGCAGCCATTTATGGATGGATTATCAGGATGAATAAAAGTATATTTCGCATTAATATTTTTACGGAGTTCCCTCGCCCATTGAATTAGATTATCAGCGGTGTAATATTCAAGTCCCTTGAAATTTTTTTGTACATCTACGATTGCATAAAAATTTCCACCATAAGAAACATCCACTACGAGTTCACCTAATACGGGGCACTCAGCCGTTAAACCTTCTGCCGCGAGGTAGGCGGAAACATTTACGAGCTTTACACTTTTTACTTTATTTCCTTCCTCTTTGTAAGTAACAAACACCAGCCCTGCCGGCGCTTCCATACGCACGATACCCGGCGTTTTTGGCTTGATCAATCCTTCCTCAATGGCAATGGTAATGGTGCCAATAGTTCCATGTCCGCACATGGGGAGGCAGCCACTTGTTTCAATAAATAAAACAGCTACATCATTTTCAGGATCGTGCGGTGGATACAAAATACTGCCGCTCATCATGTCGTGGCCACGTGGCTCAAACATAAGGCCCTTGCGAATCCAGTCATATTCCTCTAAAAAATGTTGTCGCTTTTCGCTCATAGAATTCCCTGTAAGCTCAGGGCCACCGGACGCCACGAGCCTCACGGGATTGCCGCAGGTATGTGCATCGATACAAACAAATTTTTTTGCAGCCATTTTCTATCTAAAATTATTATTGGATTTTTTTTTCAATTCTAAAATTAAACTTCTCCGGTAAAATAAAGCTGTTGCAGTTGAAAGGCTTTATCCATATGAAAATGTTTGAATAGAGTAGGCTGATTCTTTACCAGGAAGATGATTATTATTTAAAAAGAACGAGAAGAAATAAATTTCGTTAATAAAATAAATTTATAAACTAACTAAATAAAAAAAAGCAGTTGTTGCTTTTTCAACTGCTTATGAACTTCTTCATCGGTGGCTATGGTAATTTTTTTCTGTATTACGGTACTAACGGTACTAAAAGATTACAGGTTTTTTTCCTCCTCACCACTTTCTCGTCAACTGATTTAAGTTATATTCTTTCAACATTCTCTAACACTTCTAAATTTAAGTAATCAGGTAAAGCGGGCCTTGTTTTAATTGTCTCCGTTATAATAGCAAGTACTCTTTTTCTTTCTTCTCCTTTTAGCACGAGGCGGGGAGCTCGTACATATTCACTGCTTAAACCTGTGTGAGTGGCAGCCAGCTTAATATACTGCACCAGTTTTGCATGAATATCCAATTCAAGGGCCGGTAAAAACCAACGATAAATTTTCAACGCCTGTTTGTAATCACCCGCCTTCATGAGGCGATAAATAGCTACTGTTTCTGCGGGGAAGGCATCTACCAGGCCACCCACCCAGCCATCGGCACCCAATGCAAGCTCTTCTAACGCCAACGTATCAACGCCGCAAAGTATTTTGAACCGGTCACCGAATTTATTTTTCATGCGGGTAACATTCGTAACATCTCTTGTAGATTCTTTGACTGCCTGTATGGAAGAGATTGATTCAAGCTCCTCAAACATATCAAGTGTTACTTCTATTTTATAATCATAAGGATTGTTATAGATCATTATTGGCAAAGACGTATTTGCAGCTATGGATTTAAAATATTCTACGGTCTCATGAGCATCTGCTTTATAGCGCATAGGAGGTAAAAGCATTACGCCATCAGCGCCGTTTTCTTCAGCGGATTGCACCGCGTTGATAGCATCTTTTGTTGCCTGCTCAGCAATATTAAAAACGATAGGTATCCGGCCCTTTACTATCTGTGTTGCACATAGTAGCAGTTGTTTTCTTTCTTCCACAGAAAGCGTGCTGGCTTCTCCTAATGAACCACCTAACACAGCGCCATCTATTCCTGCATCGATTTGTGCCTTCATATTTTTTTCAAAAAGTTTGAAGTCTATTTTATCAGAAGCATCAAAAGGAGTAAGTAATGCCGGATAAACACCTTCCCAATTAACTATGTTCATATTGTATTTTTTTCTTCGTCAAAATTAAGTCGCAGGCAGTATGCTATTTTACGCTAAATAACTGCATGTTTACTAATATTAACTGATTATGATTAAAAAAATTAATCGAAGAATAATAGAATATTGAAATATTGTTTGAAGGCAGTCCCTTATATTTCAAATTCAAGAGTTGACAAGCGATTTCAATCGCCTCCCAATGCATGTACCCCACATAAAGTGATGTTGCAGAAAACTGGAAGAATTACAGGATTTATAAGGACTGTCCCGTCCGAAAATAGGTTTACACTTTTAAAAGTGTAAAACCATGAAACAATTAAAAATCAATCAACATCAGAACGAAGGCCATTATCAGTGAGTATTTACCTGGTGGCATTACCTATCGTAAATTAGCCGAAAAATACAATATGGATTTTACAAAGATCCATTATTGGGTTACTAGATTTACAAATAGACCAGTGAACAAAACAAGTAAGTTACAAATCAATCCACCTTGCCACAAGGAGAATTCTGCGGTCTTGCCCACGGAGGTAAAAGCTTTGCAGGAACAGCTACGCAAGTCCCGCCTGAGATGAATATATGAAACAATTGCTGGATAAAGAAATAAAAACAGAACCGCACATTCCGCCGGAAAAGGGTAGCCGGCGTTCAGGAGATTAGGCACATGGCAACCCTAAAAGACAGATCGTAGAAACAAAAAGAAATTAGTAACTCCTACCACTGAGTTCGAAAATATTGGTGCTGCATCAATGGCTAAACTTTTAACCAGGACAACCAAGAGTTCTTTAGCAGCAATTGATAAGGATTTTAAAAAATTTTCCGGTGAAAGGACAGGTTAGTTTTTAACATCTATTCCTTTTATTGCTTTTCCAATTGCAAAGAGAATCTTATCAAATTGGTAGCAGAACAATTTTTGTTCCTGTTTTGGAACTTTCGAAATTATTCCTTTAAACCAAGCACAATAATTGTTTACCAAACACTCATCGGAATTGTTTAATGCTCTGTTATCAGGGAACTTCTTTGATGCATCAGTTTTTAAATAGAAAAAACGGTGAAAAGCCCGAAGAACATGTTGGTCAACAATTGGTTCACTTTCATAAGCAAGGCTTTTACCGAATTGCCGAAAGATCAGTCCATAATCTGATTTCGATTTTGTTTCTCCAATAATGCCGTCTACGACAGACTGCACGCGGGTGATATGGCCATTTTTCCACACTACAGCTATCAGTAGTTTTTCTAAGGTTGAAAAAGGCTTCCTCCTATTAATTTGAAGGAGGTGTTCGTTAGTTAGCACATCATCCTGTATCGCATCTTCTACTTCATTTCGGGAAATTGACAAGTTAATGTCAGGGTATTTGTTTCTAAAATCTTCAATCGATTTTTGCAAGAAAAGATTTTCATTAACCAGCTTCTCTAAATTCTTGATTGACGATGCCTCGCTTGCTTTAGTAAAAATTTCACTGTAATAATGTTGACTTAATGTTTTCATATAAAAAAGATAGCTTGAAACGCTTCAAAAGGGAAGATACTTCTATTTCCGTTCATTAG
>JALZAJ010000382.1 GCA_030948465.1 Bacteroidota bacterium | reverse complement strand
TAAAAATTATTTGAGATATTTTCCAAACCATTCCAGGTATCTCTTATATCTATCGGCCTGGTAGGAAGGTTTAGTAATGCCATGAAACTGGCCGGGGTAAATGATCAGTTGTGTGGGTATTCCCAACGATCTCAAAGCCTGGTACATTTGCTCGGCGCCGGCGGCAGGAACATTAAAATCTTTTTCGCTTGCCATAAACATAGTGGGCGTTTTTATTTTATCTGCTTTAAAGAAAGGGTAAGAAAGATCGAGCCATTTCTTTGGATTTTTCCATGGAGCGCCCAACTCTGTTTCATATTGAGTTACATATTGATCCACGCCGTACATGCTCAATTGCAAAGAGCTTCCGGCGCCACTGGCGGCAGCTTTAAAGCGTGTATCGGTTGCAATGGTATAATTGGTTAAGATTCCACCATAGCTCCATCCCCCAATGCCCATGCGATTTTCATCGGCAACTCCTTTTTGAATGAGATAATCTGCAGCACCAAGAATATCAATTACTTCTTTATGGCCCCAGTCAGCATAAATAGCTTTGGTATATTCAAGGCCTCTGCCATTGCTTCCCCGGTAGTTTACACCTGCAACCGCGTATCCACCGGCGGCAAGCATTTGTCTCGTCATATCAAACTCATAATCATCCTGGCCTACCGGTCCACCGTGTATATAAAGAATCAACGGTAATTTTTGTGAAGGTGTTGCGGTGGAAGGGCGATATAAAATTCCTGAAACTTTAGTTCCATCTTTACTCACCGAAGAAACCCCTTCTACCGTTGCGAGCTGAATAATATTTGTAAAAGAATCCTGGACATGTGTAAGTCTTCTTACGATGTTATTTTCGACTGCATAAATTTCTGTGGGCAATTGAGGTTCACTCATTACTGCGGCCAACGCATCCGAAGAGGGTGATCTTTCCATGGTCATAAAACTCTTTTCGCCCCGGGCAATTGTTTCAATTTTTTCCCCGCCAATACCAATCTTCGCAATATATTTTTGCCGGTCATCTTCTACCAAAAAAGTAAGATGCTGCCCGTCTTTTGTCCACCGTATATCACTTACAGGGCGGTCTAATGAACCAGCTAATGAACGAGCAGTTCCTCCCGCTGCGGGTATCACGGAAATATTGCTTTCGCCGTACATTGTAAAAGACTGGTTGCTTGACGAACTCGAGTATGCGATCCATTTGCCATCAGGACTCCACTGTGGATTTTGATCAGAGCCCGGCCAGGTTGTTAACTGTTTTATAGCAGCTCCCGGAGTGGCATCCATTACCCAGATATCGGTATTCTCATTTTGCTCTCTGTTATCTGTCCGGTTACTTACGAAGGCCAATTGCCTTCCATCAGGACTCCAGGCAGGAGATGCTTCATCGTAATCACCCTTCGTTAACGTATCCAGTTTTTTTGTATCCATATCAAATACGTAAAGATGGGTATAACGACCTTCTGAATAGCCAGAGATATCATGCTTGAAAAGATACCGGTCCATTACAAAAGGTCTCCTTGTTTTGCTTTTGGAGGTGTCAGAAAAATCCTGGTCTTTTATACTCATCGCAATTTTCTTTCCATCGGGACTCCATGCGTATTCGTTAAGATCGGCTTTAAGTGATGTGATTTTTTTTGCCTCGCCACCTCTCGTATCGAGTAGCCAAATTTGCGAAACCGTGTCACCATTACGGGCTGAGACGAATGAAATATATTTTCCGTCAGGGCTCCATTTCGGCGAGCTTTCTTCGTCTTCAGAATAGGTGAGTTGTACATTTTGTTTGCCATCCCAACTCACCATCCATATGTCAACATTGGTTTTATCTTTAACAGAATCAGCCATACTAACGGTGTAGACTACCCATTTTCCGTCAGGCGAAACCTGTGCTTCGTTAATTCGCTTTAATAAGTAAACATCAGCTGGCACTAACGATCTTTTTGTTACGACCTGCGCTGAAATATTAAAAAAGATTATTGTGCAAAAGATTAAAAGAGCAGTTCTCATATGCTGTAAGTTTGGTGCATTTCTTTAAAAATAAAGGCTTCCTGTTTATAAATAAAATTATTTTTAACCGGTTTCAAAGAATCGTCCGAAGTCAGCAGCCTTTGCCAGGCTGCGTTCAAAATCATAACGAAATTGTTTTTTGAAAAAATTATTTAACGAAAAACTTTCGCTTTAAAAAGCTTAGGATGGAAAATATTTTCAACCCCATATAAACATTATAGCGGAAAGCGCTAAATTTAAGGATGCGAAGTTTAATATT
>JALZAJ010000451.1 GCA_030948465.1 Bacteroidota bacterium | reverse complement strand
TTACTGAGTATGCAAAGCAAAAACAACAGGATAGCGGCGTAAAGCTTTTATGGGGAACGGCCAATCTTTTTTCAAACAAAAGATATATGAACGGCGCTTCCACCAATCCTGATTTTCATGTGCTGGCGCATGCCGGTGCCCAGGTGAAAGCTGCGCTGGATGCAACTATCGCATTGGGTGGAGAAAATTATGTTTTCTGGGGAGGAAGAGAAGGCTACATGTCTTTACTGAATACTAATATGAAAAGAGAGCAGGAGCATCTTGCAAAATTTTTACACACCGCAAAAGATTATGCAAGAAAAAATGGCTTTAAAGGAACCTTTTTTATAGAGCCAAAACCCTGCGAGCCAAGTAAACATCAATACGATTATGATGCTGCGACGGTGATAAGTTTTCTTCGTCAATACGATTTGATGAATGATTTTAAATTAAACATTGAAGTAAATCACGCCACGCTTGCGGGACATACTTTCACACATGAATTACAGGTGGCTGCCGATGCCGGACTGTTAGGCAGCATGGATGCTAACCGCGGCGATTATCAAAATGGCTGGGACACCGACCAGTTTCCCAATGATATCAACGAACTAACGGAAGCCATGCTTGTCATACTCGAAGCGGGTGGTTTTGCCGGCGGCGGCATAAATTTCGATGCGAAGATCAGGAGAAATTCTACCGACCCTGCCGATCTTTTTTATGCACACATTGGCGGTATGGATGCTCTTGCAAGAGCATTAATTACTGCCGATAATATCTTAAACAAATCTGATTATAAAAAACTAAGGGAAGACCGTTATGCATCTTTTGATAGTGGCAAGGGAAAAGAATTTGAAGAAGGAAAATTATCGCTCGAAGATTTAAGGAACTATGCAATTGAAAAAGGTGAACCCGAAATGATAAGTGGCAAACAGGAATATTTCGAAAATATTATTAATCGTTTTATCTGATAAAATATTCACATGATCCTGTTAGGAATTGACATTGGAACTTCATTTATAAAAGTGTCGGCCGTGGACGCTTCAACGCAGCGAAACATCGCCGCTGCACAATACCCCGAAACGGAAACAGCCATTACCTCGTTACAACCCGGCTGGGCGGAGCAATCTCCCGGAATGTGGTGGGAGCATACCTGTAAGGCGATTCAGAAATTAAATACATCAGGAAAAATTAACCCGGAGGATGTCGTTGCTATCGGAATATCTTACCAGATGCATGGCCTCGTTGCGGTGGATAAACAGCAAGAAGTTTTGAGGGATAGTATTATCTGGTGCGACAGCCGGGCAGTTGAGATAGGCGAACAGGCATTTAATACAATTGGAGAAAATATTTGCTCTTCATGTCTTTTAAATTCACCGGGAAATTTTACAGCATCAAAATTAGCCTGGGTAAAAAAGAATGAACCTGGAATATTTGGGAAGATTGATAAAATTATGCTGCCCGGTGATTACATCGCTATGAAACTCACTGGCGAGATCACCACTACATCTTCAGCGCTGTCCGAAGGGATTTTATTTGATTTTAAGAAAAATGAAATTTCCAAAGATGTGCTTAAACATTTCGCCTTTGAAGATTCACTCTTTCCGGCAGTGCAGCCTTTATTTTCTTCACATGGAAAATTGCTACCGGAAATTGCCCGCAAGCTTTCATTGAAAGAAAATATTCCTGTAACGTACAAAGCGGGCGATCAGCTTAATAATGCATTGTCGCTAAATGTGCTGAACCCCGGTGAAGTGGCTGCAACCGCCGGCACCTCCGGTGTAATTTATGCAGTTACCGATCAATTATTCAGTGACAAACATTCACGCGTAAACGCTTTTGCACACGTAAATCATACAAGCAATAATAAAAGGCTGGGTGTATTGCTTTGCATTAACGGAACCGGCATCATGAACAGTTGGATAAAAAAAATGTGCGGCGACGGTTTAACCTACAAGGAAATGGATGAGCAGGCAGCCAAAATAAAGCCTGGCAGTGATGGATTGTTTGTATTGCCATTTGGTAATGGCGCAGAACGAATGCTGGAAAATAAAATCATTAACGCCCACCTTAATAATATAGATTTAAATAAACATACCCGGGCGCATATTTTTCGTGCCGTTCAGGAAGGAATTGCATTTTCATTCCGGTATGGATTAGACATTATGCGGGAGAATAATGTATACCCAACAATAATAAGAGCGGGCAGAGCCAATCTTTTTTTAAGTGATGT
Source organism: Bacteroidota bacterium (assembly GCA_030948465.1). Taxonomy (GTDB): domain Bacteria; phylum Bacteroidota; class Bacteroidia; order Chitinophagales; family Chitinophagaceae; genus Ginsengibacter. Next base: position 3,301 of record JALZAJ010000451.1, on the reverse strand, counting down.
ATTTATACAATCATTTGTAAATGCAACGGGCGTTGCCGTTGAGTTGTATGAAAACGATGGAAGTGTAGGTGCCGCCCTGGGCGCAGGTATCGGAGCAGGCATTTACAAAACCTTTGATGAAGCATTTCATGAATTCAATCCTCTCAAAAAAGTAGAGCCAACTGATTCGTTGATATATGATTCTCTTTATAAGGAATGGAAAAAGCTGCTTGAAAATTTTTTGAATAAAAATGATTAATGGAATTATATATTGGATGCGGATAGCTATTGCAAAGGCTGAATAAGGAGCCTTACTTTCGCTCTTGCTGCTGTCAGTTCAAAAAAATATTTTCAAAAACTCAGCCCTGGCTTATCCGTTCTTGAATCAAAAGTAGCTACTCCCACTAACTCATCCGACCGGCCCACAAATGATTTGTAATAGACTAAAATGGTATATACATTTTCTGTTTCAAAATAATTTCCATCAATTTCAAATCGAAGCGAAGGGTTATCTTTATCTGCTGCGATATAGGTGTAATCATAGTACCCTTGCTTCATAGCAAGATGCGTTTCGTAAACTCCTTTTGAGGGATTGAATACCATTTTAAGACTATCAGCATAATTATAGTTTGTTAGTTCTCCGAAAAGGTAAATGTCTTTTTTGGGATAGGCGATACCGTTAGGTGGAACAAATATAAAATGCACAGTAGCATAGTCTGCCTCCCAAAATGGATTTATTCCCCGGATGGCTTCTATTGAATACATCCCGTTAAGATCACGGTAATATACATAGCGCTGACCTTCTCTTGAGCCATCCGGCTTAATATAAATATCCGTTGAGTTTTTGTTATAATCAGCAGTTAACACCCGGTCACTTTGTAAATGAAAGTCACGCAGGTCCAGCCATCTCCATTCTTTTCCACCCGGGAAAACCGCTTTATTTTCTGAATTAAATTCCAAAACATTTCCCCTGATAAATGTGGGCAGTATGTTTTTCTGAGCGTTATCCCAGCGATAATTCTGAAGCACGACTACCTTTATTTGCTGCGCTGCGTTGTAGGTATCGAGACCCTTTGCATCGATTGTAAACTGTAGCTTTTGATGCGTCCTGAAATATTCAGGTGCAAAAGGCTGCGTTACTTTTGCCAAAATAGACGTCTTGCTTTCCAGCACCATCAACCGTTTTGTAAAAGCAAGCTTCGACGTATCGCCATTAAGAAAAACTTTCAAAATATAATTTCCAGACTTCGAAGGATAGCTGTTTCTGTCCGGAATTACAGCCTGGTAATGCGTATAACGGGTTAGTGCAATGGAAGAAGAACGGTAATTTGTGATCCGTAGCTGACTAAAACCTTTCAGGTAATCGAACTGGCTTAAGTTTACCGGAGTCCAGTCATTATTACAAAGCTGGTAGGTGTAGTAATAATATTTTACGTCTCCATCCATATCGTCAAAATGCAGCTCCACCTGGTCGCCGCTTGTTAGGTTTATAACGGCCAGGCCTAACTGATTTCCGGTAGGATATAACTGGGTAAATTTTATATTATTTGTATAGATACTATCGGGCGCCTGGGCCTCTGCAGATACCGGTAAAACGATTGTTGATGTAATGAAGAGAATATAAGCCAGGGGAATTTTTAATGAATTCATTTAAATGTTTTAAAAAAAATTAGTTTTACAAGATACCAAATTTAAGACGTTTGAATGTTTCCTCTTTCATAGCAAAACGCATCGCGTTCAACAGACAAAAGACTTTTTCACGTTTCATAATCGGGCTGGCGATCACGGCTACTATGATAAGTGTGGCAACCATGATAGTTGCACTGAGCTTTGTTAATGGTTTTCAAAATGTGATCAGCAATAAAGTTTTTAGCTTTTGGGGACACATAAGGGTTCAGCAAAATGTAATGGCGCAGGCAAATATTGCCGAAGAGGCGCCGATTGAAAGAAATGATACGCTTGAAAGATTTTTGCAGGCAATGCCCGAGGTGAAAAGTGTGGAACGCTATGCAACAAAGTCGGCGATCATACGATATAAAGATGATATCGAAAGTGTGTTAATGAAAGGTATTGACAGCAGCTTCGACTTTAGCCGCATCAATTCATTTTTAGTAAAGGGAAAGTGGCTCTCGTTCAGGGACAGCGGTTACAGTAAAGACATTGACATATCGCAATATGCAGCGAACCAGCTTGAGGCAAATGTAAATGACAGTGTAATTATTCTTTTTATTCAGAGCGACGGAAGCCAGCGTGCACGTAAGTTGAAAATCGCGGGTATTTTTAAAACAGGCATAGACGAGTACGATCATAATTTTTGCCTTGGCGACATAAAGCTGATCCAGCGACTGAATGACTGGGCGCCGCAGGAAATTGGCGGCTATGAAATATTTTTAAAAGATTATAAAAAAACCGATTCGGTAAATAATTTTCTCTTTGACTCCGAAGCGTTGCCCGGGCGATGGTATAGCAAAACGATACAGGAAATTTATCCGAATATTTTTGACTGGCTCAACCTGCAAGGAAGAATTAAAAGTATATTATTAGGGATCATGATGGTAGTGGCCGTTGTAAACCTTATTACCTGTCTTATTATCCTTGTGCTCGAGCGCACGAGGATGACTGGAATTTTAAAAGCGCTTGGAGCAAAAAATTTTACGATTCAAAAAATATTTATTTATAACACCTCTATTATTGCTATTACCGGCATTATAGCCGGAACATTGCTTGGGTTGGGCATTTGCTTTCTACAGGAGAAAACAGGATTTATAAAGCTGGATGAAGAAGCCTATTTTATGGATGTCGCTCATGCGGATGTGGTGTGGTGGCAGGTGGTTGCTGTTGACGTCGTCACACTGGCAATTTGCTTTCTTATGCTTATAATTCCTTCTTTATTAATAAGAAAAATACAGCCGGTGAAGGCGATTGAATTTAGATAAAAGCAAGGCAGTTCCATCGGCCATAATCCTATTGAAAGTGCCTGCTGGAGCCGCTCCCGGAGGATCTAACGCCCAAACTAAGAAAAGATGCCACGTGAGTGTTTTCTTTTAGTATTAATTTGAGAGGTGAGTGTGTCAAAAAATATAGTGAGCGCATCAAGCTTGCCTTCTTTATTTTCCAAATTTCCGCTACATCACCATTTATGCTTTTGCCGTTTGGGAAGACTTAATCACTTCTATTCAGCCCCCGGCCCCGAAGGGGGGAAATCCAGATCAAATTTTTATGCTTACAGTGCAAGTACCTAAAAGGAAAACGGTTGTGCTTCTCTTTTAACTGGAGAGCAGATTATTCTTCCCATCGGGAGGGCTTCGATAGGGACTTCCAC